>CAYNQQ010000093.1:0-4258 GCA_964399385.1 uncultured Candidatus Bathyarchaeia archaeon
TACCTGATGGTTGGTGCCGAGGGCGGGCTTCGAACCCGCGACCTCCGGATCTCCCCGGGAAGGGCCAGCCCACGAGGCCCTGGGCGTGGGCCCGGGCCCCTATGAGTCCGGCGCTCTAACCAGGCTGAGCTACCTCGGCACCCGTGGGAGGTCGGGTGGGGGGAGGTAAAAAAGTTTCCCGTTTGGGACTGCCCCCCGCACATTTATTAATTTCCCCCCGGCCTCAAGAACGGGCATGTCAGGAGAACCAGGACAAGTCGAGGTGAACCCGGTCATAAGGGGCGGTAAAGTCGTGAGGCTCGAGGTATGTGGTCTCGAGTGGCCTCTCAGGGCCGAGATACCCCTCGATGATTTTGTTAAGGTCCTCGAGGTCATCCATTTCCTGTCCAGGTACGTGGATTTCGAGGGGATGGGCAGGCTCGGGCGTGGGGGCCCTGTGGCCCGGGCTGGCTCGGAGTGGTCGAGGGAGGAGCTCGAGGCCTTCCTAAGGGAGAGGAACGAGGCCCAGAAGGCCTTCCTGGCCATCCTGGCCGAGAGAGGGGAGATAACGAGGACCGAGCTCCTCGAGGAGCTCAGGTCGAGGCTCGGCAGGAGGGATTACAGCGGCAGGGATCTGGCGGGTGTGGTGGCGGGCATTAACAGGAGAGCCGCCTCCCTCGGGAAGGAATCCCTCTTCGAGATAGAGAGGAGGAGGGTGGGCGGGAAACTCGATGGCTTCTATAGGCTGAAGGACCGGTATAGATCTCTGCTTCTGGAGCTGTTGTCCGGCGGGACCGGTAAACCTTAAAGGATGGGGTATCTACCCCAGGACGGCGAGGAGGGATGCTCTTGGAGGTCCTGATAGCCCTAATATCGGTCCTGGCGGGTTTCGCGGCCTGCTTCGCCGTGGGATGGAAGCTCAAGGGTAGGGACCCGCTGCTCGAGAGGGTTCTCGACATCATAGTCTCGAACTACCTGGATGAGCGCAGGTTCCGCGTGGGGGACCTTGAGAAACACGGGGTCTCCCGCGACACGGCCCTCAAGGCCCTTAGGAAGCTCGAGAGGTCGGGGGTCTTGATGAGGGAGGATGGCGAGACCTACAGGATAAGGGACCCGCTCGTCTTCCTCACGGACAGGGATTACGAGAGGGCCATCAGGGTGACCAAGGACGATAATATACTCTACGGCGCCTACCAGAACCCCTATCTCCCGAGGCTCTACCTGCTCCTCATCTACGGGGTCTTCGTGGCGGACCTGGTCTTCGTCCTACTCGCCTACCTCGGCCATGTCGCGGGCTGGCCCACCACGGTCGTCAGCGATTGGACGGTTAGGCTCCTGGGCGGCAGGGAGGAGCTCCTCCTGCCGTTCCTCCTGTTCCTCCTCGGGATGGGCCTGATCTTCGTGGACTTCCTCGACAACATAGTGAAGGCGTGGGCGAGGGAGAGGTTCAGCGTCATAGTGGGCCTTTTGAGCGGGATAAGCTACGACGTATCGCTCGCTGATGAGCTCTCGGGCCGGATAAGACGAGGCGATATAGAGGATGTGGATCTGGAGCTCTCCCTCCTCCAGAAGATCATGAACTACTTCAAGAGGGTGCCCGTGGGCGATGTGGTGGTCAAGGTCAAGGGCAGGAAGGAGCCGATAAGGTTCAGGAACATGCCTTTCCCGAGGGAGCTGTTCTACGTCATAAGGAGCATCCAGCTCGGGGCCCTGGAGTGGCGCAAGAAGTACGCCAGGACACTGATGCTGTGGAGGGCCAGGGCCGTGGTCCCGAGGGGCTGAGGGGGTGGTGGGCGTGGAGGAGTACAGGACCCTGGTGGTCGGGAGGCTGGAGGAAGCCTACAGGTTCAGGCCTGCCACCCAGGTGGGGCTCTTCATCATCTTGGCGGCCTTGGGCTTCTTCCTCGTGAGCGAGGCCGTCACGAACCCGAAGATAGGGCTCTCCCTCGACTCGGCAGTGGTCGTCATGACCGTCTATCTGGCCCTCCTCTACCCGCTCGTCATCAAGATAAGGAACAGGGTGGCGATATCCGCTTCCTTCGGCTTCTTCGGGGCCGCCATGGCAGCCATAATATACTGGCTGCTCGGGCACATGACGTCCCTGACCGTGCAGGCCTTGGCCCTCTACGCGATGTTCTTGGAGATAGTCGGCATGGAGCTCTTCCACCACCTGTGCGAGGAGTTCGTCTTCTACGAGAGGGACTGGCGTTCCTACACGCTCGTGGGCCTGCTATCCGCCGGCTTCTTCGCCTGCCTCTGGTTCTTCCTCGGGCCGAGCGGGTGCGGGCTCAGCATCCACTTCACCCTGCTCGTGTCCGTGGTGCTGACCATGATGTTCGCCTGGGCCGTGCTGCCCGAGAAGCCCATCTGAGGGGCTTTTCCCCGTAATGCTCAAAGGCCCGCCAGCCGACCCCGGCCCGGAGAAGCCATGAAGAGGCAAGTGGTCGGTTTAGTCATATCGCCCGTTCTGTGGCGATCCTGACCTCTGACTACTTAAACATGTATGGTGTCCCCTACGCCCTTCCTCCTCGGCCTCGTCCTGGCTCTCCTCAGCACCTCGCCCGGCTGCTTCGCGGCCGATATAGCGGTCCTCAGGCTCGGCAGTGGAGCTTAGGCCTGAGATTTCTCCCGCGCCCCCAGCCTCTCTTTTATCTCAGCGTACCTGCATAAGGCGGATAGGGCTCTTATGGCCCTCCATATGGACGGGTAGGTCGGGAAGCCCGCCCCCTCCAGGACATCGGTGATCTCCTCTAAGGCCTCTTTATCGCCTGTTATGCTTATCACGATGGGCTTGTGTGGCGCCTCCTCCCTCACGGCCTTTAGGAACCTGAGGTACTCGGCCGGGCTCACGTAGAAAGGCGAGTCCCTGAAGTCCTCGGATAACGCCATGACGTTCAGCATTATGGCGTCCACGTTCGGGTCCCTGGCGAGGACCCTCGCGGCCAGCTCGCAGGCCCTGCCGCCCATGGTCTCGTATAAGGGCTCGACATCGATGGGGTGCCCGGGCCTGGCCCAGGGGGGCAGGGACTTGGCCAGGATCGAGAGGCTCTCCTCTGTCAGCTCGGCGAGCTCCAGGCCCCTGAGGGCGCACTCATCCGAGGCCAGGACGTAGCCGGCGCCCGAGTAAGAGGCTATGCCCACCCTCCGCCCCCGGGGCAGGGGCTGCATGGCGTAGGCCTTGGCGAGGTCAAGCATCTCCTCGAAGCTGTACACCCTTATCAGCCCGCACTGCCTGCAGGCAGCATCGAAGACCTCATCCCGTCCCGTCAGGCTGCCCGTGTGGGATAGAGCCGCCCTACTGCCTACCTCCGTCCTGCCAGGCTTCAGTACGAGCACCGGTTTCTCGGCGGCTATCTCCCTCGCCACCCTCATGAACCTACGCCCATCCCTAACGCCCTCGAGGTAGAGGGCCACGACCTCGGTCTCGGGGTCGAGGGCCAGGTACTCCAGGACATCCGATTCATCTACATCGCATTTGTTCCCGAGGCCGGCCACCTTGCAGATGCCGAAGCGCTCGGAGGTTATTATGTGGAGGAGGAGGACCCCGGCGAAGAGGCCCGTCTGGACCACGAAGGAGACGGGGCCCTGTCTCACGGGCCTGTCTATGGGCACGAAGGTGGTCGTGAAACCCGTCCTGGCGTTCAGTATGCCCGTTGTGTTCGGGCCCACTATGCGTGTATCGGTCCCCTCGATGGCCTTGAGCATGGCCTCCTGGAGCTTCCCCCCCTCGGGCCCTATCTCGCTGAAGCCCGAGGAGATTATCACCACGAACCTGACGCCTTTCTCGACGCACTCCTCCACCACGCCCGGGACCTTGGGGGCCGGGAGGCTGATTATGGCCACGTCCACGCTCGTGGGCACGTCAAGCACGCTCGGGTAGCACTTCAGGCCCAGGATGCTATCCGCCCTCGGGTTGACGGGGTAAACACGCCCCCTGAAGCCGGCCCTCAGCAGGTTGGCCACCTGGACGTGGCCGAACTTGCGCGGGTTCCTCGAGGCCCCTATCACGGCCACGCTATCCGGGTAGAAGAGCCTATGGAGCGGGTGCAGTTCGTGGTCCCGCATGGCCGGGGCGGGTTAGGGCGCGAAATTAAAAAGGCTGTGGTAAGCCTGGGGAGCCCTGGGGCATCAGAGCCTCTTGAGCATGTACCTCAGCGTGGTGAGGCGCTGGATCTCGTTCGTCCCCTCGTATATGGTCGTCACTATGGCGTCCCTGTGATACCTCTCCACCTTGTAATCGCCGAAGTAGCCGTAGCCGCCCAGTATGCCTATGCACCAC
>CAYNQQ010000094.1:0-4155 GCA_964399385.1 uncultured Candidatus Bathyarchaeia archaeon
GGCCATGGGCTCGCTCGGGTAGCCCACGTAGCACCACTTCTTGGACAGTATGGTCCTCCTGACCGGGTAGAAGGCGGCCGTCCGGGCGTCGAGTTTCTCCCTCGGGAGCCTGGCCATGACGAGCGGGTCCCAGGGCTGCTCTATCGTTATCACGGCGTCCACGGCCTCGGCCAGGGCCTTCTCCTCCTTCGGGGTTATCTCGAAGTACTTCTTCGGGACGTCCCTGTAGGCCCTCTCGATGAACCAATCGCTCGCGACCGTTATGACGCTCGTGATGCCCCTCGTGAGGAGCTCGTACCTTATGTGCTCGGCGAAACGCCAGGTGTGAAGGCCGGACCTTATCCAGGCTGACTCGCCCTCGCGCATGTTCATGCAGTCCGCGACCACCCTCGCCATCTTGGATAACGTCCCGTCATCTATGTCCGTCGTGAGGAAGCCGGGGACCTCCATGCCATCACCGCTCAGTGCGGTGCCCCTGGAGGATAAGAGGTTGACGCAGACCGAGCTCACCAGGGCTCTTTCTTAAGGCCGAGCTTGTAGGCCCCGAAGTTGGTACCGAGGTGTATGAGGGGCGTTATGATGAGGACGCAGGCCAGGACCCCGGGGGACGGCGGCCTATAGGGCAGGGAGAAGAGGACGGCCCCGAGGACGAAATCGAGCTGGTCGAGGATTGGGAAGGGGGCCCCCGGCGGCCTATTAAGGCGCCTCTTCAGGAAGGAGCCGGCCAGATCACCGATCATGGCCCCGAGGCCCATGAGGAAGCCCATCAGGACGGCACCCGGGAGGGAGGGCTCGAGGCCGGATAGGCCCAGGAGGAGGCCCGTTACGGTCCCGGCCAGGACGCCCGAGAGGAAGCCCCTGACCGTCTTCCTCGGCCCGAAGATGGGCCTGCCGTCCAGGAACGTCCTCCCGCCGTCTATTGGCCTCCCTCCCCCGAACAGGACGGGGGCGCCGTTGGCGAAGTAGGCGGGCAGGATGTAGATGAGGGATTGCCTCAGGAGAGCCAGGAGCTCAGTAGGCATCTACTATGCCCTCCTCGCTTATCTTAAAGAGCCTCGGGGGCCGGGGTCTCCTGGTCCGCCCCTTCTCCAGGACGGCCATCCTGAGGCCGGGGCGGCCCGTCAGCCTGAGCCTCAGCACCAAATCGGACCAATACCTGAGTATCCTGTTCGCCACGGGCTCGAGATCCTCGTGCCCTCCCGCCTGGTCCAGCTTCGCCCTGACCTGGCTCGTCATGACGATGCAGACCCCTTCCTCGTGGGCGAGCTGGGCCAGCAGGGCCACGTAGAAACCCAGCTCCCTGTTCAGCCTGAAGGAATCGGCCCCCTCCGATAGCCTGAGCCTGTAGAAGGTCGTTATGGTATCTATGGCCACGAGCACTACGCCAGCCCTCACCAGCCCCGGGAGGCTCTCGAGCACCCTTATGAATTCCTCGTAGGAGGAGGGCCTCGCTATGGTCAGTCTCCCGAGGGCCTCTGGCTCCTGGCCGGACATGGCCGCGAGCCTCCCGGGCCTTACGAAATCCTCGCAATCCACGAAGAGGGCCTCGTGGCCCATGAGGGAGCAGTTCACGGCCAGCTGGAGGGCGAGGGTGGATTTCCCGGTCTCAGCCTCGCCGTAGACGAGGAGGACCTCGCCCGACCTGAGCCCGCCCTCTAAGAGCTCGTCTATGGCCGTGCAGTTGGTCGGTATGACGAGGCCCTCCCCCGCCACGGCCCCCACCCGGTTTAAGTCCGGGGCAACCTTTTAGAACGTGAGGCAAGCGATGCCCTGGGGTGGGCTGAGACGAGGAAGACGAGGAGGTCGAGCCGGAAGAGGCTGGTGGTATGCCCGAGGTGCGGTTTCAAATTCGACCTATCCTACGCCAGGGCTTTCGCGTGCGCTGGCTGCCCCTCGCTCGTCCAGTGCTCCATGGTGAGGTGCCCGAGGTGCGGCCATGAGTTCCCATCGCCCTACGTGAGGTGAGGCCGGGGCCTTGGGCGTCAGGGTGCTGCCCTTCAAGCTCAGGGAGCCGAGGAACGCCCTCCTCCTGCTCGCCTACCTCGGGGCCAGCTCCCTCCTCGAACTCGCCATAGTACATTACGGCTTCAGGACTGCTGGCCTCGAGGACACCTACGTCATCTGGAGGCTCGGCCTCTGGACCTTCTTCATCCCCCTGGCCGTGGTCCTCGTCCTGACGGCCAGCTGGCTCCACCTGACGAGGAGCTTCCTCGTGGCCCCGAGGGGCGCGAAACCGAGGAGGAAGGGGAAGCGTAAGAAGGGCCTTACGATAGAGGCGAGGCTGGCCAGGAGGATGGGCTACCTGGGCCTCTCGGCCGTCAGGAGCACGGGCCTCATCCTGCTGGTCCTCGGGATAGCCGCCGCGGTGGCCCTCCTGACCTTCTACTGGGCGGAGGCCTACGAGCTCTCGGGCCGCCTCCTCGCCTTCCCGCCCTTCTTCTGGCTCATAAGGGGCCTGAGGTGGCTCGCCGACAAGATGTGGGCCGTCGAGAAGCTCAGGAAGGCCCTGGAAAAGCTCGTGGATTTCTCCATAAAGGCCAACAGGGCCATCAGGCCTCTGGCCGAGGCCGTTAGGGACTCGGACCCCCTGTACAAGTATGCCTTCGTCCAGAACGCCGTGGCCTGGACCTCCGGCCTATCGGCCATGCTCTACCGCAGGCCCCCCGTCATGAGGAGGCGTTAAGGGCCGGCGGGCATAGGGGCCCTGGAGGGGCTGTGGCTTGGCGGATAGGCCCAGGTTCGGCCCGGCCGGGAAGCCCGTGGGGTTCAAGGGGAAAGCCCACGAGGTCCCGAGGTACCTGAGGGAGGAAGGCCTCGATGCCTTCGAGTTCCAGGCCGTCAGGTGGGGTCTTAAGCCCGGGATTAGAGAGGAAGAGGCCCTCAGGCTGAGGGAGGAGGCCTCGAGACACGATGTCCTGCTGTCCATGCATGCCTCCTACTTCATAAACCTCTGCGCCGATGGCGAGAAGCTCGAGCAGAGCATCAGGAGGCTCCTGATATGCCTCGAGTACGGGGCCAAGATGGGGGCCTACATAGTGGTGTTCCACCCCGGCTTCTACAAGGGCAAGGAGCCAGGGAGGGCCCTCGAGGACTGCATCAGGGCCCTCAGGGAGGTCCTCGACAGGGTCTCGACGCTGGGCGGGGGCCTGCCCTACCTCGGGCCCGAGACCACGGGCAAGCCCACCCAGCTCGGCAGCATCGAGGAGATCATCAGGATGTGCGAGGAGGTGGAGAACTGCAGGCCGGTGGTGGATTGGGCCCATATACACGCCAGGGAGGGCAGGGGCTCCATAAGGGGCAAGGAGGACTACAGGGCCGTGCTGGAGGAAATCGAGCGGAGGCTCGGGTCGGAGGTCGTGGTCAACCTCCACGTCCATTACACGCCCGTGGAGTTCTCGGCCAAGGGCGAGGTGAGGCACCACACCATGTCTGAGGAGGGCTACGGGCCTGATTTCAGGCCTTTCGCGGAACTCATAGCCGAGATGGGGCTGAGGCCGGTGGTGATAAGCGAGAGCCCGGTCCTCGATAGGGATTCCATAGTGATGAAGAAGATGGTGGAGGAGGCGTTCAGGCAGCTCGGAAAGGAGCCGCCCTGGCCTTAGGGCGCGAGGAGCCCGAAGAGGAAGCTGAGGGCCGAGAACAGCAGGTCCCCGAGGAAACAGGCCATCACGAAGCCAGCCGTTATGAAGAGCACCATAGGCAGCCCGGGAGAGACCCACATGTACTCCGGGAGCCCGGCCCCCCTCCTGCTGGCCTCCCTAAGGGCCTCGAGCCTGTCGTAGAGCAGGTCCAAGCTCAGGGCTATGGAGAGCTCCCTCGAGCCATCCTCCGCCAGAACCTCGAGCGGGAAGAGGTGGCGGCGGCCCGAGAGGACCTCCGAGGTCTTGGCCTTGAAGCCGGAGAGGAGGGCGAGCGCCCTGGCGGCCCTCGAGGCCCTTATGCCCTCGAAGAGGGGGAGGCCCGTCTTCATTCTCCAGGCCAGGTTGTAAATCAGGAGCGAGGCCGATAGGAGCGCGGTCAGCACCAGGGCGTTCGAGAAGGAGGCAAGTGGTGTGAACGGGTGGCTTTCCAAGAGGTCCCAGGGGCTATCGGTGGGGCAGGCCACGGCTATGAGCACCAGGGCTTTGGAATCGGCTCCCCCCATGATGCCCGTGA
>CAYNQQ010000095.1:0-4071 GCA_964399385.1 uncultured Candidatus Bathyarchaeia archaeon
GTGTCAGCACCTCGGGCAGCTCCGGGGGCAGGGGGAGGGCCAGGAGGCTATCCGATACCTCGTTCGCCTCCTCGTCCCCCTCCCAGGCCAGGAGGACGGTCCTGAGCCCTTTATCACCCGCCAGTCCCGCGTTCTCGAGGATCTTATCCCTCCCGGGGCCCGAGGGGGGACAGATGAATATGGCTGCCGAGCCCTCGCCGAGGCACTCGGCCGTCATCGCGTCGAGGGATGAGGAGGCTATGGAGGGGGCATAGGCTATCTCGAGGAGCTTGAGCCTCCCCTCGAGGGCTGTTGCGAGATTGACCCCGAAGCCAACGAAGGCAAACTTCCTCACGCCGGCGAGCTCCTTCGCCAGCTTAATGACGTCCTTCTCCGTGGTGCTTATGACAAGCTCGGCCAGATCTGGCAGCTTCTCCATCCATCCCCATAGCTCCTCGGCTTCCACATGGCCTATCTTGCCCCTCCTCTCGGCCATTATAATCGCGAGCTGGGTCAGGACGGAGAGCTGGGCCGTGTAGGTCTTGGTGGCGGCCACGCCGATCTCGGGGCCGGATTGCTGGCACACGTAGACGCGGGCCACCCTCGTCAGTTTGGAGCCGAGGACGTTTGTCACGCCCAGGATGGTGGCCCCGCGCCCCCTCGCGTGCTCCACGGCCTCGAGCGTATCGGCCGTCTCGCCTGATTGGCTGACGGCCAGGACCACGGTCTTGGGCCCGACGAAGCTCCCGTAGTTCTCCACGAACTCGGAGGCTATCACCGGGTGGACGGCTTTCTTGGCGAGCTTCGACATGGCGTAGGAGCCCGCGAGGCAGGCGTGGTAGGAGGTCCCGCACGCCACCATGAACGCCTCCCCGGCCGAGGATATGAGGTCGGCCATCTTGTCTAAGTAGCGCCTGTCTATCCTGAGCGTGTTCTTGAGGCAGGAGGGCTGCTCGTGTATCTCCTTCAGCATGAAGTGTGGGTAGCCCGCCCTCTCGGCCATATCGGCTGTCCAATCAACCTTCCTCGGCTTCCTCCTCACCTCCCTGCCCTTGAGGAAGTTGTATATGCTGAAGCCCCCCGGCCTGAGGAAGGCCACATCCCCATCCTCGAGCTGGACGACCACGTTCGTGTAGGGGAGGAAGGCCGGTATGTCGGAGGCCACGTAGAGGCCATCCGGGCCCACGCCCAGCACCAGGGGGCTCTCCATCTTGACGCAGGCTATCCCGTCGAAGCCCACGTAAATTATCGCCAGGGCGAAGGAGCCCTTCAGCCTCCTGGCGGCCAAGACCACGGCCTCCGGGAAATCGTGCCCTTCCCTCATGAACTCCTCTATGAGGTGGGGTACCACCTCCGTATCCGTCTTCGACCTGAACACGTGCCCTTTGGCCTCGAGCTCCCTCCTGAGCTCCAAGAAGTTCTCTATGATGCCGTTGTGGACGACGGCTATCTTGCCCTCGCAATCGGTGTGGGGGTGGGCGTTCTCGACGGTGGGGGCCCCGTGGGTGGCCCACCTCGTATGGCCTATGCCCACCTCACCGGGGAGGTCGTCCAGGCCCACCTCGGCATGGACCTTATCTATCTCCCCGACCCCTTTCTTCACGTAGAGCCTGCCCTCGTGGACGGTGGCCTCCCCGCAGGAATCGTAGCCCCTATATTCGAGCCTCCTGAGCCCGGCGAGCACGATGGGCGCAGCGGCCCTGCCCTCGACCACGCAGCCGAATATACCGCACAAATTCCCTACCCTTTCTTCTCCCCGAGGAAGAATCGAGAAGTTATAAGTATTCCGTATGGCTACAGGAGGGCCCCGAGCAGGAAACCCACCATGCCCGTGGTCATCCAGAGCAGCACGCTGTTCTTGACCTTCCTCGCGTTCTCCCTGCTCTGGTCCCTCATTATGGAGTAGGAGGCGTAGGCGAAGCCCGCGTCCGTGACGGCTATGGGCGGGATGTAGGCGGGCGATACCAGGCCGTAGGCGAGGGGGAGGAAGCTCAGGCCGACGGCCGTCATGTAGAACAGGGCCGAGAGGAGGGCAGCGGCCCTCTCGCCCCAGCGCACCGCCACGGTCCTCACGCCTCTTGCCGCATCGCCGACCACATCCACTATGCCCTTGTTGACCTCGCGGCCGAGGTTGGCCGTGAAGGCTATGGAGGCGAACAAAGCCGCGAGACCGGTTATCCCGCCGGCCGATATGAGACTCCCGTAGAGGAAGGGCACGGCCACGCACGCGCTCACCATGGCGTTGCCCAGCAGGCCGGTCTTCTTGCCCGCGGTCACGTAGAGATCGGCTATCGTTATGGCAAGAAGGGCCAGGAAGAAGCACTTCAGGCTCGTCATGAAGGCCAGGGAGAGCCCGAGGGCCGTCAGGAGGGCCGAGAGGAGGAGGGCCTCCCAGGGCCTCACGAGACCGCTCGGTATCGGCCTCCCGGGCTCGTTTATGGCATCTATCTCCCTGTCATAATAATCGTTTAGGGCGTTGGAGGCCGCGAGGAGCGTGAACGCTGTGGCGAAACCAAGGGAGAGCTCGAGGGCGAGTTCCGCCGGGAAGCGCCCGGAGGCTACCACGGCCCCCACGAGGACCGCGAAACCCATCATGAGGCAGTTGGGGGGCCTCATGAGCCTTATGAAGGCCAACAGGCGTCTTCCAAGGGCCAAACACGCCACCTCACGGCCTTATCGTATCACGCTCATAAGGATTGCGAGCTCCTCGCTCTCCTCCCGGGCTTAGCCCACTCGCAGAGGGAGTAGTATATGACCTCTCCGCGCCTCTCCACCACGGCCAGTATGAGCTCCTTATCGCTCGCCCTCGCGTGCTCCACGGCCTCCTCGAGCTCCGACACCCTGACGGGCCAGCCCTCGAGAACCCCGTAGACGAGGAACCTGGCCGGCTTCCTCCCGTAATCCCCCCTATCGTAGAGCCTGAAGAGAATGCCTTTCCCGAACCCCTTCTTGACCACGTAGCCCCTCTCCCTGAGGTCCCTGTATATGAGGTACTTGGCCCATATCCATTCGTCCCTGGTCTTGAGGAGGGCCAGGAGCTCCTGGAAGCTCATTCCCGGTCCCTCAGGCCCCCTGAGGACCTCTATCCTCTTCTTCTCCAGGAGGTATAGGGCCTCCCAGGGCTCTAACAGGAGCTTATCGTCCTCTCTTGAGCCGTAACCCTTCCTGGCGAGCTCCTCCGCCCCCGGCCACGGGATGGCTACCCTCCCATCATCCAACAGGACCGCCCTCGGCTTCTTAACCGGCAAGGCCCAGCCCTCCTCGGGCCAGCTTATTTAAAACGCCATGCCCACGCCTGTACCGTGGGCCTGAGGTCATCGCTCGCCAGATGGCTCTCCGGGGCCCGCAGGCTCGTGGTAATGGGGGTGGGCAACCCCCTCAGGCGTGATGATGCCGCTGGCCTCGAGCTCGTCAGGGCGCTTAAGGGCAGGGTGCCCGAGCAAGTGCTCTTGGTGGAATGCGGGCCCGTGCCCGAGAACTTCCTGGGCCCGGTCCTCAGGGAGAAGCCGACCCACGTGCTGCTCGTGGACGTGGCCCTCATAGACGGGCCCCCCGGGAGGGCCTTGCTCCTCAGGCCCGAGGACGAGAGGGTCTCAGCGGCCATATCCACCCATAAGCCGCCCGTTAGGCTCATCGCCGATTTCATAAGGAGCTCCGTGGGGGCCGAGGTGGCCATCCTCGCCATAAAGCCCCTCGACATAGGCTTAGGGGAGGGGCTCAGCCCGGAGCTGGAGAAGGCCATCACGAGGCTGGCGGGCGAGCTCATCTCGGTCCTTCGGTCCTGCTTTGGGAGTAGTAGGCGATGAGCTCCTCGGGCTTGAACACGCCATCCTCGGTTATTATGGCCGTCACGTACCGCATGGGCGTGAAATCGAAAGCGGGGTTGAAGACCTCGACCCCCTCGGGCGCTATCCTGACCGGCCCCACGTGCGTCACCTCCTCCGGGTCCCTCTCCTCCACCACCACGTCCCTCGAGGACCTCGATAGGTCGAGGGTGGAGCTCGGGGCGGCCACGTAGAATGGGATGCCGTGCTCCCTGGCCAGGACGGCTATGGTGTAGGTGCCTATCTTGTTGAAGACGCCATCCCTCAC
>CAYNQQ010000096.1:0-4067 GCA_964399385.1 uncultured Candidatus Bathyarchaeia archaeon
ATATGTTCGGGACCATAGAAAAGCACGCCCGCGATGGCGTGGACTTCATGACCGTTCACTGCGGCGTGGTGAAGGAGATAGTCGAGAAGCTCAAGGAGCACCCGAGGTGGATGGGGATGGTGAGCCGGGGAGGCACCTTCCACGCCCTCTGGATAATACACCACGGCCGCGAGAACCCCCTCTATGAGAACTTCGATTACCTCCTCGAGATAGCACGCGAATACGATGTGACGCTAAGCCTGGGGGATGGCCTCAGGCCAGGCTGTCTCCTCGACGCAACGGATTGGGCCCAGGTCCAGGAGCTCCTCGTCATAGGCAGGCTGGTGAGGAGGGCCAGGGAGGCTGGCGTCCAGGCCATGGTGGAGGGGCCTGGCCACCTCCCCCTCGACCAGGTGGAGGCCAACGTGAGGCTCGAGAAGGCCATCTGCGATGGGGCCCCATTCTACGTCCTCGGCCCCGTGGTGACGGACGTAGCGCCGGGCTACGACCACATAGTCTCGGCCATAGGAGGGGCCCTCGCGGCCCTGGCCGGGGCCGATTTCCTCTGCTACGTCACCCCCGCCGAGCACCTCGGCCTCCCCATGCCGGAGGACGTGAGGGAGGGCGTCATAGCAGCCCGCATAGCCGCCCACGCGGCCGATATAGTCAGGCTGGGCCGCAGGGCCCTGAGGTGGGACGAGGAGATGGCCCTCGCGAGAGCGGAGGGGGATTTCGAGACCCAGGTCAAATTGGCCATGGACCCCGAGAGGGCGAGGTCCATCTTAGAACGCCTCAAACCCAGGGTGCCCGGCACCTGCACCATGTGCGGCAGGTTCTGCGCCCTCAAGCTCTACGGCCATTACTTCAGGCGCAGGAGGTAAGCGGTAGAGCCCTCATAAATCCGTATCCGTGAGGCTGGCATAAGCCTTTAACGCTCCATTCTAAGCCACCTGGTATGCCCTACGTGAGGGAACTCCAGGCGAGGATAAGAGAGCTGGCCGAGAGGAAGAACGCGGTCATCCTCGCCCATAATTACCAGCGCTCGGAGGTCCAGGAGGTCGCGGACTACGTGGGCGAATCGCTCTACCTCGCGAGGATGGCCATGGAGGCGGATGCCGAGCTCATAATCTTCTGCGGCGTGGACTTCATGGCCGAGACGGCGGCCCTGCTCAACCCGGATAAGAGGGTCGTCATCCCGGAGAAGGCCTCCACATGCCCCATGGCCGCCCAGCTCCCGGCCTCCCTCGTGAGGGAGGCCAGGAGGAAGAACCCGGATGCTGCCGTCGTCCTCTACGTGAACACCCTGGCCGAGGCTAAAGCGGAGGCGGACGTCATATGCACCTCGGGGAACGCCATCGAGGTCATAAGGGCCCTCGAGGCCGATACCGTGATATTCGGGCCCGACAGGAACCTCTGCTGGCATGTGGCAAGGCATGTCCCTGGGAAACGTATAATACCCGTGCCCCCGGATGGCTACTGCTACGTCCATAAGCTGTTCTCCCCGGAGGACGTGGCCAGGGCGAGAGAGGAGCTCGGCCCGGGGGCTAAGCTGCTCGTCCACCCGGAGTGCGACCCGGAGATACAGCTTGAGGCCGATTTCGTGGGTTCGACGGGCCAGATGTATAGGTTCGTGAGGGAATCGGGGGCCAGGGATTTCGTGATAGCCACCGAGGTGGGCCTGGTCGAGAGGGTGAAGCGGGAGCTCCCGGGCAAGAGGGTCCTGCCAGCCAAGCCGGATGCCATCTGTGCCGAGATGAAGCTCATAACGCTCGAGAAGGTCCTGAGGGCCCTCGAGGAGGAGAAACCCGTCGTCGAGATACCGCGGCGGGTGGCCGAGAAAGCCGGCCTGGCCGTGGAACGCATGTTCGAGCTCATGGGGTCATGAGCATGCCTCTCGGGCCCTACCTCGAGCAGAAGATTAGGGAGGCTCTCGCCGAGGACATAGGCTTCGTGGACCTGACAAGCTCCCTCCTGGTGCCGGAGGGGGCCTGGGCCGAGGCCGTGGTCATAGCCAAGGAAGAGGGCGTCCTGGCTGGCGTGGAGGAGGCCAAGACGGCCTTCAAGCTCCTGGGCGCTGAGGTCGTCAGGGCCATGAGGGATGGCTCGAGGCTGAGGCCGGGCGACGTGGTGATGGAGGTGAGGGGGCCAGCCAAGGCGCTCCTGATGGCCGAGAGGACGGCCCTCAACTTCCTGATGAGGATGAGCGGTATAGCGACGGCTACCGCCAGGATGGTGGAGATGGCCCGGTCCGTGAACCCGAAGGTGAGGATAGCGGCCACGCGCAAGACGGCACCGGGCCTCAGGTTCTTCGATAAGAAGGCCGTCGAGATAGGAGGCGGGGACACGCACAGGCTCAGGCTCGAGGACTGCGTCCTGATAAAGGATAACCACATAGCCGTGGTCGGGAGCGTCTCGGAGGCCGTTAGGAAGGCCAGGGAGGCCGCGAGCTTCACGAAGAAAATAGAGGTCGAGGTTAGAAGCCCGGATGAGGCTGTGGAGGCCGCCAGGGCCGGCGCGGATATAATAATGCTCGATAACTTCACCGTGGAGCAGGTCATGGAGGCCCTCAGGAGGCTCGAGGAAGAAGGGCTCAGGCCCAGGGTCTTGGTAGAGGCATCGGGCCGCATAGGGCCGGACAACATAGTGGAGTACGCCAAGACGGGCGTAGATATCATCTCGCTCGGCTACCTAACCCACTCGGCCAAGGCCATAGACTTCTCCATGGAGATAAGGAAGACGGCGGTCTGGTGATGTATTCCGTTCCCCGGGCCTCGAGGCCCGGGCTCTAAGATTTAAATAGTGAGACCCGTATATAAGAGGGGCGAGGTGATAGAGTATCCCGAGGCAAAAGGGCCGGCCAGAGCCGGATATAACGATACAGAACGTGGTCGCATCGGCCACCCTGCACCAGAAGATAGATTTAAATGCCATAGTAGCCTCGTTTAAGGAGGTGGAATATAAGCCCGATCAGTTCCCAGGTCTCGTCTTCAGGCTTAAGAAGCCCAAGACGGCCCTCCTCATATTCAGCTCGGGCAAGATGGTCTGCACGGGTGCCAAGAGCGAGAAAGCCGCCATAAGAGCCGTCAAGACGGTGGTCAAGAAGCTGAAGAAGGCAGGCATAGTCATAAAGGGCAAGCCCGAGATAAAGATACAGAACATAGTGGCCTCAGGGGACCTCCACGGCGAGATCGACCTCGAGAGAGCCCAGCTCGAGCTCGAGGACACCATGTACGAGCCCGAGCAGTTCCCCGGCCTAATATATAGGATGAAGGACCCGAAGGTCGTCATACTCCTCTTCGCCTCGGGCAAGCTGGTCTGCACGGGCGGTAAGAGCGAGGAACAGGTCCATGAGGCCGTGAAGAAGCTCCACGCCATACTCGAGGAGAAAGGCCTCATATACTACCCAGAAGAATGACGGGGTGCCTTGGGGGGCTACGAGCTCGTTGTAGAACACTACAGGAGGCCCGAGGTCCTCGAGGAGATAGCCCGCTTCTCCGAGAGGCGCTGGGTGGCCGTCCACTGCGAGGAGAAGGACGAGAAGGGGAGGCCCATACTGGTCAGGTACGGGCGGGGGCCCGGCGGCCGCAGGAAGCCCCTGAGCGTGAGGGGACCGGGAGATGTGAGACGCATTCTCGAGGACCTGAGACCCCTCAGGCCCAGGACCTTCTATGCTTCCTCGGCCCTCTACGCCAGGCTTGAGGAGGAAGAGGATACCTATCCGTACGGGAATGCCTTGGCCTTCACGCCGACCTGGGATGTGGATAACGAGCTGGCCTATTGGGAGGCCACCGTGGAGGCCGCGGAGGCCATACTTGCCTTCCTGGAGAGGAGAGGGGTCGTCAAATCGGTGTTCGTGAAGTGGTCGGGCCGTGGGACCCACGTCCACCTCCATCACGGCTCCATATCGCCCGAGGTTTTCTCCAAGCACGGCCCGCTTGACGTGGCCTACGCCATCGTTGAATACGTCCTGCTGAAGGTCGGGCCGGAGCTGGCCGATATAGCGCATAAGCACGGGGCCAGCGGGCTCAGGGTGGAGAACAAAATGGACCCTCAGAGGGTCTTCACGTGCCCTCTGACGCTCCACAGGG
>CAYNQQ010000097.1:0-4054 GCA_964399385.1 uncultured Candidatus Bathyarchaeia archaeon
ACCTTTATTATGAGGTTTTTCGTCTTCGGGTCCTCCACTATCCTCGAGGGCCTGCCACGTATGAACATTATGCCGAGCTCCCTGGCCCGCCTGTAGAACTCCTCGAAGCCCTTGAAGGGCGTCCTCATGTCCATGTATATGATGTAGACCTCCTTGTCCGGGTACTTCTCCTTGAACAGTATGGCGTTCTTCAGGGTGTACATGCAGCATATCCCCGAGCAGTACGGGTACTTGTTCACGTCCCTCGAGCCAACGCACGTTATGAACGCTATGCTCTCCGGCACCCTGCCATCCGAGGCCCTGACCACCTGGCCCCTGGTAGGCCCGGACGCTATGTGGAGCCTCTCCATCTCCAGGGCCGTTATCACGTTATCGTATTTCCCGTAACCGTACCTCGGGTCGTCATAGGGCAGGTAGATATCGTAGCCCGTGGCCACTATGATGGCCCCCACTTTGAGCTCCATCTCCTCTGGCTGCTGGCTGAAATCTATGGCTTCTCGGGGCCCGCAGGCCTCGACACACTTGTAACATTCTATACAGTGGTCCCTATCTATTCGATAAACGAGCGGCACCGCCTGCGGGAAAGGCACGTCTATGGCCTTCCTGACCCCCAGGAACATATCCCAATCGTTGGGTATCTCGACGGGGCACACGGCAGCACACTCGCCACAGCCCGTGCACTTCTCCTCTATGACGTACCTCGGCTTCTTCAGTATCTTCACCTTGAAGTTACCCACATAGCCCTCGACCTCCTTCACCTCCGCGTAAGTGATCAGCGTTATGTTGGGATGCCTCGCCACATCGACCATGAGGGGCCCCTCGATGCATATGGAGCAGTCCAGGGTCGGGAAGGTCTTATCGAGCATCGCCATCTTCCCCCCTATGCTCTCGTAGCGGTCCACGAGGTAGACCTTGTAGCCCATCTCGGCGAGGTTGAGGGCAGCCGTTATGCCAGCTATGCCCCCTCCTATCACCAGGGCCCTGTTTGTGACGGGCACCTCTATGGGCTTCAGGGGCCTGAGGTACCTGGCCTTGGCAACCGCCATGCGTATTAGGTCCTTGGCCTTCTCCGTGGCCTCCTCGGGCTCGTGGGAATGGCACCAGGAGCAGTGCTCTCGGATATTGGCCATCTCGAGGAGGTAGGGGTTCAGGCCGGCCTCCTGAATGACCTGCCTGAAGGTGGGCTCGTGCATCCTGGGCGAGCAGGAGGCTATGACCACCCTGTTGAGCCTGTATTTCTTTATGGCCTCCTTTATCGCCTTCTGGCCCGGCTCGGAGCAGGTATAGGGGTTGTGCTCGGCGTGGACTACGCCCGGCAGTTTCTTAGCGTATTCCGTCACCTCCTCGACATCTATGACTCCGGCTATGTTCAGGCCGCAGTGGCAGACGAAAACCCCTATGCGGGGCTCTTCCTGACCTTCCATCTCCTCCCCCGGCCCGTCCGCACGGTGGCCCCCGCCAGATATAGCTTTCCGCATCCCTGGGTCCTGCCGATGGACAGGCCTTATATAGCTGGCCGGGACGCGAGAGAAGACGCCTAACCAGCGAAGGTGAGAGGTTGGCCCACGGGAAACCGGTTTTACTGGCCCTTATGGCCTTCATGCTCTTGCTGGCCTTCGCGGCCTGGGCCGGGCCAGCCGCGGCCCACGATGCCGGGGCCGGCGGGACCAAGTGTACTTTACTGCTCAACATCACGGATTTCTACGGCAGGCCCCTGGCCGGGGCCCTGGTGAACGTTTATAACGCTTCCTCACCGGGCCGGGAGCTCCTCGGCACGGCCGTGAGCAACGACACGGGCTGGGCCGAGCTCGAGGTCCCGAACGGCTCCTTATGCGATGTGGAGGTGTGCTGGCTCGACGAGGAGATACCCGTGAGTCTCATAGATAACCTGACGGTCAACACGAACATGACGCTGGGCCTCAGGTGCTGGGTCTGCGATATGGTCGTGAAGGCCTCCTTCGAGGACGGGAGGCCCCTGATGGGCGGGAAGATCGAAATCAAGGGCTTCTTCACGAGCCCCCTCGGGAACAAATCCTTCTCGAGGACATTCTCCCTCAACAGCTCCGGCCTCTGCACGGCCAAGCGCATGCCCATGAACTGCTCCTACACGGTGGAGGGCTTCAGGCCGGGGATCTCAAAGCCCTTCGACAGCATCGAGCTCGGGAGGCTGAACGGGACCCTGACCGTCAACCTGACGTGCCCGCGCATAACCGTCCTCGTCAGCGTCGTGGACAGGAGCCTAAGACCCATAGAAGGGGCCACCGTCAGGGCCAGGGATTGGGGGACGGGCACCTGGCTGGACGAGGGCACCACGGACGATAGGGGCTTCGTGGCCCTCCGTGCCTACCCCGGCATCCTCGAGCTCGAGGTCTACAAGAACAACAGCCTGATAGGCAGGGTCAGGAGGGCGGTGGCCGAGAACGGCACATGGCTCCTCCTGACCTGCGAGCTCCAGAACTTCAGCCTCAGGGTGAGGGTCCTTGATGCCCTCGGCAGGCCGGTCGCGGGCGCCGAGGTCCAGCTCCTATGGGACGGGAGCCTGCTGGCCTCCGGGAGGACAGGCCCAGACGGGACCGTCATCTTCACCGGCCTGTGGGAAGGCGGGTTCACCGTGCTGGTGCTCCGCGATGGCGTCCTGCTCGCCAGGGTGGAGCTCGAACTTAAGGGCGATACCAGCCTCGATGTGGGGCTCGGGGGCCACATCTACGTCATGAATAGGCTCCTGAGCCTCTCCGACCTCCTGACCGGCGTCCTGGCCGGTGCCACGGTCTTGGCCATCCTGATGGCCGCCCTCCTCTGGCCGAGGGCCAGGAGGCGTTCAGAACCGAGCTGAAGGGGCTGGAGAAAACCTTAATACCTCCCTCTATCACAGCCCTCCCGAAGGCCGGGGTGGCCGAGTGGCACAGGCGGCGGGCTGCAGACCCGCTTACCCGGGTTCGAATCCCGGCCCCGGCTCCAGCCCCCGGCCGTGATCATCCCTCTTCCCTCGTCACATCGTCCCATCTGACCACCCTTTTGGGGGCTGGCAGAAGGCCCGACCGGGCTACCCTAATCAGCTCCTCATCCTCGGTGAGCAATATGCTCTTCCGGCTGGCCGCTGTAGCATAAATGAGCCTATCGAAGTAATCCGCCACGCGGGCCTGTGTCATGAGGAGGTCGGCCACTCTCTCGACCTCGGGATCGGTCAGCTCCGTCTGGCCGAGCCTTTCATCACGCAGCAGGGCCTCAAGGCCCATCCTGAACCTCTCAAGGAGCTGTTCTCTCTTCTGTGGCTCCTTTTTAACGAGCTTGAGTACTATCCACTTGGCCTCCACCAGCGAGACCGGGTTGTATAGCACAACGTATCTCGCCAGGAGCTTGGGGAAGAGCTCTCTGAAGCCCTCCAGCCCCACGCTGATGCCGAATACCGGGAGCAGGTAGGTCGTGTCCAGCACCAGTTCCTCAGCCATAAACGCCCTCCTCCCTCTGGGCTTCCTCGCTCAGCTCCTCGGCCTCTCCGGGCGTGAGCTCTATCACGGCCTCCTCCAACAGGTCCTCTATGCTTGGGATAGGCTCGATTATGAGCCTGCGGCCCTCCACCACGGCCCTGACGAGACCGCCCGGCCTTATGCCGACCTTCTCCCGGAGCTCCTTGCTCGTGTATATCTCGCCCTTCTTCCCGACCCTCAGCACTACCTCCGACATATCCATGACCTCCGCTACCAAACCAGCTTCTGACGGCTATAAATCTTCCGAGCCTTGTTTTCCGAGGCGAGGAACAGCTTATCAAACATCATACTCTCCCCTATATCGGAGGGGGAGGCCCTGTCGGAAGAGGCTGCCCCGAGAAGGCGGAGGAAGCGCATGGGCTTGATGCGTAGGAAGCGTGTTTTGGGCTATTACGTGAGGGTAGATGAGCATGGGGGTGAGGGTTAAGATTAGGATTGAGGTAGGTGATAGGGCCGTTGAAGTGCCGGAGTTCGTCAGCTCGGGCTTCGAGAGCGAGGGGGTCAAGACGACGGCCTTATGCGCACCATCCTGAAGCCCCTCAGGGTCGGGTTCGGCATCTCCCTGA
>CAYNQQ010000098.1:0-4016 GCA_964399385.1 uncultured Candidatus Bathyarchaeia archaeon
CGAGGCCCATACTCGAGTTCCTGCTCGACAAGAACTTCGATCTCGTCCTCTGCACGGGGGACCTATGTGTGGCCAAGGTCCAGGAGTTCCTGGCCAGGCTCGGCCCCCTGAGGGTCGTGAGGGGCAACATGGATTACATAGAGAACCCGAGGGAGTTCAAGCAGAAGATAGAGGATATCGTTGTGGGCATGAAGCACGGGGATGAGGTGGAGCCCAGGGGCGATATCGAGGGCCTGAAGACGCTGGCCATACGCATGGGGGTTGACGTCCTCATAACGGGCCACACCCACGTCCCCATGGCCAAGGAGCTCGACGTCAGGGGCCGCAAGATACTCCTCCTGAACCCGGGTTCCGCCACGGGCGTCTGGAGCGGTGGGCTGACGGCCGGTCCCCCCTCATTCATGATAGTCGAGATAGACGGGAGCGTGGTCACCGTCCACCTCTACAAGTTGGCAGACGAGGAGCTGGAGGAGGAGGTATATAGGTTCGATCTCGGGAGGGAGCAGTAGCCTTGTGCCTCGCTATCCCGGCCCTGCTCGTCGAAATAGGACCCGATGGCGAGGAGGGCGTGGTGGAGCTCTGGGGAGTGAGGCGGAAGGTGAGCTTGGCCCTGCTGGACAAGGAGAAGCTGGTCCCGGGCCGGACCTACGTCATAGTCCATGCCGGCTTCGCGATCTCCATCCTGGATGAGGAGGAGGCCAAGAAGACCTTGGAGCTCCTCGATGAGATAGCCTCGGCCGCAGGGGCCTAAGCCTTATCTATGCCCCGCTCAGCCAGCGGTGGGCGACGGGTATGCCGCTGGGGGAAGGGGATTTCATACTGATGGACTACACGCTCAAGGTGAAGGAGACGGGCCAGGTGATAGATACCACCTTGGAGGAGGTGGCCAAGCAGCACGGCATCTACAGGCCCGAGAAGACCTACGAGCCCATGCTCGTGGTCATAGGGGCCGGCTGGGTCCTGAGGTCGCTCGAGGAACACCTCAAGGAGATGGACGTGGGGCAGGAGAAGACCATAGAACTACCGCCCGAGGAGGCCTATGGCCCCAGAGACCCGAGGAAGGTGGTCATGATGCCGGCGAGGAGGATATCCCAGATGGGGGTGAGGCCCAGGGTGGGCCAGAGGGTCGAGATAGACGGCCGGGTGGGCATCATAAGGGCCGTGGGCTCGGGCCGCGTCCAGGTGGATTTCAACCACCCGCTGGCCGGCAAGACCCTGGTCTATGAGGTGGCCATAAGGGATAAGATAGAGGACCCTGTGAGGAAGGTGAGGGCCCTCATACACAGGAGGCTCCCACTCGTCCCCGCCGATAAATTCGGGGTGGAGTTGGGCGAGAAGGAGGCCGTGATAAAGGTGCCCGAGGAGGCTCTCTTCATCGAGGGCATACAGGCCGTAAAGAGGGGCATAGCCTTCGATGTGATGAAGTTCCTGGAGGGCATAGAGGTCGTGAGGTTCGTGGAGGAGTTCAGGAAGACATGACGGGCCCGCCGGGCCATTTCCCCGAGAAGTTGGAGAGGAGGGAGGAGATAGAGAAGGCCCTGGAGCTCATAAGGTCGGGGTATAGGCACGAACTCGAGATAAAGGGCTCTGAGGCCTTCGTCAGGGCGGTCAGGAAGGCCCTCGAGCTGGTGAGAGAGGCCGGCTTCGAGGATCTCGTCAGGGCCTACATAAGGTCCATAATCGAGGTGGAGGGCTTCTGCCAGCTCAGGGTGGAGGATGCCTCCCTCTGGATGAACCTCAAGGCCCTGGGGAACCCCGTCCTGGCGGCCAGCCTCATATACCAGAAGGCCCTCCAGATGAAGAACTACTTAGAGGGCAAACCCTACTACGGGCCGAGGAGCGAGATAGAACTCTCAAAGGCCAGGTATGAGTTCGTGAGGCTCCTCAGGGAGAGATGCCAGGATGAGGAAGTGAAAAAGCTGTGCGATGATGTGCTATCGGAGCTCGAGGCCTCCCTCTACGACCTCATACCCTGACCCTTACGCCTCTCCCGGATACCTCCGGCGATTTCATGCCCTCCCTGATGTAGCCCCAGGGCATGTATTCCGATGTATGGGCGGCCCCGTGACGCCCTTTCGCGTCAAGCGTTATGATGCCCATCGGGGCCCATGGGAAGCTCGAGACCACGAGACCCATGCATGCCTCGGCGGCCCTCCCCGCGCTGAAGCCGAGACCCATGAGGAGGCATGCCATTCTGGCGAGGCAGAGCTTGATGGCCACCTCCCCTATGCCCGTGGCGGAGGAAGCCCCGTGTTGGTCGGCGTAGGTCCCGGCCCCTATGTGGCTCGTATCCCCGAGCCTGCCCGGGAGCTTCAGCATTATGCCTCCCGTCGAGGTAGCGGCCGCCAGCCTCCCCTCCCCGTCGAGAGCCACGGCGCCCACGGTGCCCGGTGGAGCTAAGCCGGGTACTTCGGCGAGCAGGGCCGGGAGCCTCCTGAAATACCTGACCTCACCGGCCCTCAGCCTCGATAGGGCTTCCTCCCACATCCTCGCCCTCTCCTCCGTTTTCAGCTCGCCCTCCTCCAGCCCGAAGGCCCTCGCGAGCTCCTCGGCCGTGGGCCCCGCCAGGAGGACGTGGTCCGTCTTCTCCATGACGAGCCTCGCCAGCCTGACGGGGTTCCTGACCGATTTGACCAGGGCCACGGCCCCGGCGGAGAGGGAGGAGCCATCCATGATGGAGGCCTCGGCCTCCACCTCCCCTGCCAGGTTCAGGGCCGAGCCCACGCCAGCGTTGAATAAGGGGTTATCCTCCATGCTGGCCACGGCCTCCTCGACAGCATCGAGAGCGCTCCCGCCCCCCTCGAGGACCGAGAAACCGGCCATCAGGGCCTCCCTAAGCCCTTTAAGGGCCTTGCCGAGCCTCTCCTCGGGCCACCTACCAGCACCCCCGTGGGCGACCAAAACCGGCAAACCTGGGTCACCTTCTCAGGTCGGGCCGAGCATAGATAACGCTGGCGTCATATGGCTGGCTAAAAAACCGTCCATGAGGCGATAATATAAGGTGGAGGCCGCCTACTCCGGCACCACGCGCTCGGTGATCTCCTGCACCACGCCAGCGGCTATGGTCATCCCCATGTCCCTTATGGCGAACCTGCCGAGCTCCGGTATGACCTTGTACTCCTCGAGCACGACGGGCCTCAGGGGCTGGAAGCGCACCACGGCGCCATCGCCCGTCTTGAGGAAGCTCGGGTGCTCCTCGACCACCTGGCCGGTCCTCGGGTCTATCTTCTTGATGAGCTCCGCGAACCTGCAGGCCACGTGAGCCGTGTGAGCGTGGAGCACGGGCGTGTAGCCTGCGGCTATGGAGGTCGGGTGGTAGATGATGAAGATCCTGCCTATGAACTCCTTCACCACCGTCGGCGGGTTGTCCAGGTGCCCGGCCACATCGCCGCGCCTTATGTCCTTACGGGCCACGCCACGCACGTTGAAGCCTATGTTATCGCCTGGGACGGCCTGCTCTATCCTCTGGTGGTGCATCTCTATGGACTTGACCTCTCCCTTCTTGTTCGGGGGCATGAAGACCACTATATCGCCCACCTTCAGGACGCCCGTCTCGACGCGGCCTACCGGGACGGTGCCGACGCCCGTTATGCTGAAGACATCCTGGATGGGTATCCTCAGGGGCTTGTCTATGGGCTTGGGCGGGACCTCGAAGGTATCGAGGGCCTCGAGCAGCGTCGGGCCCTTGTACCAGGGCATGTTCGGGCTGGGCTTGACGAGGTTATCGCCGAGCCAGCCGGAGACGGGCACAAAGGGTATCTTGTCCACCTTGTAGCCCACCATCTTCAGCATCCTGGCTACCTCGTTCTTCACCTCCTCGTACCGCTCCTGGCTCCAGTTCACCGTCGGGTCATCCATCTTGTTCACGGCCACGACCATCTGGCGGACGCCCATCGTGTAGGCGAGGAAGGCGTGCTCGCGCGTCTGGCCCCCAGGCCCTATGCCCGCCTCGAACTCGCCTTTCTTGGCCGAGACCACCAGGATGGCGGCATCGGCCTGGCTGGCGCCGGTTATCA
>CAYNQQ010000099.1:0-3979 GCA_964399385.1 uncultured Candidatus Bathyarchaeia archaeon
GGGTGGAGGCGGCTGCCGCCCGCCTGTCCGAGTTCGAGGAGGATCTGCTGAGGCCACCGGATGAGGTGCCAGAGCTGGGGGAGGCTTAGGCCCTTAGGGAGCTCATGAGGAGCTCCACGACCAAGCGGGGGCAGATGCCGAGGGCGGCCGAGGCCAGGGCCAAGATGAAGAGCGGGACGAGCATGGAGGCTGGCGCCTCCCTCACGGCCCCGCCCGGGTTGGCCTGGGGCTGCCCCATGAAGATGCGCTTCAGGGGCCAGAAGGTGTAGGCGGCCGTGAGGGCGGTGGCCAGCACGCCCCCTATGGCTACGGCTAGCTTGAGGGGGGCAGTTAGAGCGGATCTGAAGATGGCGGAGAACATGAGCATCTCGGCCGCGAAGCCGCTAAGGGGCGGTATGGCGGACAAGATCATGGCCCCCATGGCCCAGAGGGTGGCCGTGTAGGGCACCAGCTTGCCCAGGCCGCCCATGCGCCTGATGTCGCGCTCATGAAGCTCGTAGACCAGGGCACCTGCCGTGGAGAAGAGCACGGCCTTACCGAGCAGGTGGCTGAGCATGTAGAAGATGCCGCCTGCCACCGCGGCTGGGGCCGCGCTGGCCACGCCCAGGAGCGAGTAGCCCACCTGGCTTATGGTGGAGCAGGCGCAGAGGCGCTTGACATCGTCTTGTGCGAGCGTGAGAGCCGCGCCATAGACCATGGTGATGAGTGCCCAGACCATGATTATCGGGCTCAGGAGCTCGAACACACCTGGCAGGGGGAGGACCACGGCCCGAGCCAGCACGTAGGCGCCTATGTTCGCGTAACAGGCGAAGAGGCCAGCTATGCACGTTGGCGTGTTGGAGTGGACCCAGGGGAGCCAGACATGAAAGCCAAAAGCCGCCATCTTAATGAGGAGGCCAAAGACCATGAGGGAACAGGCTAGGAGTGCGCTGCGGGCATCTGCCTCAGCTAGAGCCGGTAGGCTTGAGAGGGTGAAGGAGCCGGTGTGCGTGTAGGCCACGAAGGCACCAGCCACGAAGAGCGTGGAGGCTGCGGTGCCCCAGAGGAAGCACATGAGGGCTATGCGGTGGCGCTCGCCGTAGCCGAAGTAGGCGATGATGAAGTAGAAGGGGATGAGCATGAGCTCTAGGAAGAGCCATATCATGATGAGGTTGGCTGAGAGGGCTATGCCCACCAAGCCCAGGGGCAGAAGCGGGTAGAGCGCGTAATATATGGTGTAATAACGGCCATAGTGGCCTTTCTCAGGCCCGTAGAGCTCCTGAATGCGATACTGAATGTATCTGACCGAGTAGAAGGCCAGGCAAGCGCCTATAAGAGCCATGACGAGGGCGGTGGGCGTGCTTAGGCCATCTGCCACCAGATCTAAGCCCACGGTGGGCCAGGCCGACCACAGGTAGTGCTCCTCCAGGGGGCCTTGAGCCCACACGGCTGCCATGATGTAAACCATGAGGAGTGCTTGTAGGAGGTGAATGACCGCCACCAGCCAGCCCGTCTTGAAGCCGAGGGCGTGGCCTAGGAGGAGGGCGAGTAGGGAAGCCACGAGCGGGAGAAGCAAAGCCGTGAGCAGTAGGTGCGGGAGGGCTATCATCGCCATCTAAATCACCCCCAGGGCCAAGAGCAGCAGGACCAAGGCCAAGAAGGCGCTCAGGTAGAGCATGTTGTTGCTTAAGCGGCCCGTCTGGAGCTTCCTGAAGGCAGAAGCTAGGTTGATCATCGCGCGGGGCAGGAGCTCGTTCAAGGATCTATCCATGGCTGCCTCAAGCGCCCGGGTGTGCCCCCTTAACCTCAACATGGCTTCCGATATCGCGTAGTAGATGGAGTTCAGGCCTAATCGCGCCCTCAGGATCTTCCTCAGCCCCCGAAGCCAGGGCCAGCGGGCCATCAGGGCCTCCGGGCTCACGACCGACCGCACATAGATGGCATGGGCGCCCACGGCCGCTGAGGCCATGAGGGCCGTGGTCGTGAGGGCTAGGGGCAGGTGTTCTAGGCCGGGCGCCAGCTTGGCCGTGAGCTGGAGGCCCGTGTAGGCCGAGAGGGCATCCGCCATCTGTTGAGCCAGGGAGGGCATGAGCCAGGGGCCAGCCAGCCCGAGGACGAGCGTGCCTAAGGCCAGGAGGGCGAGGGGGGCGAGCATGAGCAGGGATGCCTCACCGTGCTCGCTGCCTCCTGCCTCGTGCGTGGAGCTCCTGCCCTGGCCGTAGAAGACGAGGCCCAGCATCCTCAGCGTGTAGAAGGCCGTGAGGGGGATGGTCAGGAGGGCGAGGGCGAAGGGCAGGAGCAGGCCAGCCTCCAGGCTGACGACCACTATGGCGTCCTTCCCCCAGAAGCCGCTGAGGGGCGGTAGGCCCGCTAGGGCAAGGGCTGGCAGGAGCGTGAGAGCCCATGTGGCCGTGAGGCGATGCCTCAGGCCGCCCATGTGCTCCATGTAAATCGTGCCAGTCGCGTGGATGGCTATGCCAGCCATCATGAAGAGCGCCGACTTGAAGGCCGCGTGGGCCATGAGGTGGTAGGTGGTCGCGGCCAACCCGGGCAGTGGGTCGGCCAGGAGGCCTGATGCACCTAGGCCCAGCATGAGGTAGCCGAGCTGGCTCATGGTGGAGTAGGCCAGGGCCTTCTTCAGCTCGGAGGCCACGCATCCCTGGGCAGCTGCCAGGAAAGCCGTGAGAGCCCCCGCGTAGGCGGCCAGGTAGAAGAAGATAGCTGCCTCACGCAGGCCCAGCACGTGATAGCCCACATAGAAGATGGGCAGGAAGCGGGCCACCACATAGACGCCCGCCTTCACCATGGTGGCCGCATGTATGAGGGCTGAGACGGGCGTGGGACCCGCCATGGCCTCCGGCAGCCACTCACTGAAGGGCACTTGCGCGGACTTGGAGAGAGGGCCTCCCATGAGCAACACGGTCGTGAGCGCCAGCATGCCGGGCACCTGGGCCAGGGCGGCCAGCCAGGCATGAGCCGTGGCGTAGAGGGCCGTGAGCTCGAAGGTGCCAGCGTAGGCATAGATGATGAAGATGGCCGAGAACATCATCACATCGCCCACAAAGATGGTCAGCAGGGCCTTCAGGCCGCAGTGTGAGGGCGGATACATGGGCTCGGGCGGTGGGCCGCCCACCCAGCGCTCGGGCTCGTCCGTGTAGTAGTGGCTGATGAGGGCGTAGCTGCAGAAGCCCACGAGCTTCCAGCCCACTAGGAGCGTGATCAGGTCGCCCGCCAGCACGAGGAGGAGCATGGAGGCCAGGAAGAGGCACATGAGCGCCCAGTAGCGGCCCTGCCCTGGCTCACCGCGCATGTAGGAGGCCGAGTAGGCCATTATGAGCATGCCCACGGCCGCGACCACGTTGGCCATGATGATGCTCAGCGGGTCCAGGAGGAGGCACATGGGCATGCCAGGTGCCCAGAGCCAGGGGGAGCGGAGTTCCGCGTAGGGCCTAAGCTCGCCCAGGTGCCCGAGCAAGACGAGGGCCATAGCCAGGCTGCCCAGCGAGCACGCGAGGCCGATGGCGGAGGGGAGGCGCCTGCCTGCCTTCTCAAGCGGGGCCGCGAGGAGGCAGCCCACCGCTGGCACGAGGAAGCAGAGCCAGGCCGCGAGCCAGGATGCCACGGCTCCCTCACCTCCCACCCCCAAGGCTGAGCAGATCTTCGGCTCCCTCGGCCGCGAGCTCCGCCACAGGCGAGGGCCAGATGCCCACGGCCAGCACGAGCAGCCCCAGGATGAGGAAGGCCAGGAGCTCCCCCAGGCCCGTCCTTTCGCCCTCCTGAGGCGCCCTAGTCGTGAGCTCCCCGCGCCCTAGCGCCTTGAGGCCCGACCTTAGCATGATGAACACAGGCCTGAAGTAGGCAGCGGCCGCGATGACCACGTTCACCACCATGACCAGGCCGAGCCACCAGAAGGGCGATGAGAAGATGGCCGAGAGGAGCAGGAGTTTCTCCACGAAGCCAGATGTGGCCGGGAGGCCAGCACGGCAGGTGAGGGCCAGGA
>CAYNQQ010000100.1:0-3960 GCA_964399385.1 uncultured Candidatus Bathyarchaeia archaeon
CTCAAAGGGGACGGGGATCTCCTCGCCCACCCAATTCGGTATGGCGCCCGTGGGGTCTTCTACCTCCCTGACGTAGACCCTATCGCCTCTTATGGCGGTTATCACCCAGGGCCTCCCCCTTATCACGAACTTAACGCCGGGGCGGCCGTATTCGGCCACGAAGCACTCATCCAGTATGCCGACCGCGAGGTCGGAGGCCTCATCGACCACCACGTACTGCTTCTCGTCGGGTATCATGGATAACGTGCTGAAGTAGTATTCGTATAGGGCCTTGGAGCGCCTCGGCTTGAGGGCCACCATGTCCTCGTGGGAAACCCAGGCGAGCCTCGGGTACCTGTTGTGCATGTAGTCCAGCACGGAGGCTATGTCCTTCAGGGTGAGGTTCGAGTAGGGGTAGGCCCTCCTGAAGAGCTCGTAGAGCTCGTAGAAGTAGACGCGGCCCCTCCTTATCAGCTCACCAGCTATCTGGTGGGCCAGGGCATCGAGAGGGCACTCAGGTATCTTAAGGGGCTCGAGTTCCTCCCCGAGGGCCCTCCTGGCTATCACCATGGCCTCCAGGGTGTCGTCGGAATCCATGGTTATTATCACGCCCTTCGCTACCCTATCGAGCCTGTGGCCGGCACGCCCCACGCGCTGGACGAGCCTCGTGACCTGCCTCGGCGACATGTACTGGACCACGAGCTCCACCCGGCCTATGTCTATGCCGAGCTCGAGGCTGGAGGTGGCCACGAGGGCCTTGAGGTCCCCGTTCTTCAGCCCTCTCTCGGCCGCCACCCTCGAGGGCTTGGAGAGGGAGCCGTGGTGTATGGATATCGGGAAGTCGAGGTCCCAGACCCTGAACCTGCTGGCCAGGACCTCGGCTATCGAGCGTGTGTTCGTGAAGACGAGGGCGGACTCGTGGCCTTCTATGAACTCCCTCATGACCCTGAGCCTGGCAGCCACCTCTGGATGTGTGTAGAGGGCCTCGGCCAGTTTCCTGTCCTCATCCGTGGCCTGGGGGAAGACCACCTTGAGCTCCATCATTCTCGCGACCGGGACCCTCACGATCTCGACGGGCCTGCCGTTCCCGACGAGGAAGCGTGCTGCCTCCTCGGGCGAGCCTATGGTGGCCGATAGACCTATCATCTGGGGCTCCTGATCAAGGAGCTCCCTCAGCCTCTCGAGGGCAAGGCTGAGCTGGCTCCCCCTCTTGGAATCGAGCATCTCGTGGAGCTCATCGACTATGACCCACCTCACGGACCTGAGGTGCTTCCTCATCAGCCTGCCGAGCAGTAGGGCGTTGAGCGTCTCTGGGGTCGTTATCAGTATGTCGGGAGGCTCCTGGCCTGCCTGACGCGCTCCCTCTGCTCGGTATCACCGTGCCTGACGGCCAGCTTTAGGTCGAGCTTGGTGCACCACCACTCCAGCCGGTCCAGCAGGTCCCTGTTCAGGGCCCTTAGGGGCGTTATATATAGGACCTTAATGCCCCTGGGCCTCTCGGGATTCGTTATTAACATGTGCAGCACGGGCAGGAAGGCCGCCTCTGTCTTCCCGCTCCCCGTGGGCGCTATGAGAAGGACGTTCCTGCCCTCCAGGATGAGCGGTATGGCTTTCTCCTGGGGAGGGGTTGGCCTATCGAAGCCCTTCTCCCGGACCAGCCTTCTTATCGGTTTGGCCAGCAGGTCGAAGACGCTGCATCCTTTTCCTTCCGCCAAGGCTCCGCTTAATGGCCGGGAGGGGCTCTTATAACCGCTTTGAACCAGGCCCGTTGATGAATGGGCCAGCCAGGTCAGGAGAGTTTTCCACATCCGGTGCCCTGGCCCAGGGCCTCGGCCACGTAATTCGCTACCTCGGCCAGCTCCTCGGGCAGGAGCTCCCTGACCCTCCTCACGGCGTAGGGGGCCCCGTTGGCCAGGGCCCTGGCCTCCTCATCATCCATGCCCAGGCTCGAGAGGGCGAGCCTCAGGGCCCTCCTGAGCATCTTGTTCCTGTGGGAGAAGAGGCCTCTCACGAGGGCGAGGAAGAGCTTCTCATCGAGGACCCTGAAGGGAGGCTCCCGCCTAACTATCTTCACGGCCATGGAATCCACATCGGGCTGGGGCCAGAACCTGTCCCTCGGGACGGGCTCTAAGAGCTCTACATCGGCCCTGTAATAGACGGCCACCGTCAGCCTCCCGTAATCCTCCGTCCCGGGCTCCGCCACCAGCCTGCGGGCCAGCTCCTCCTGGATTATCAGGACCGCTACCTCGAGGCCGGGCTTCCCGAGGAGCCAGAAGATTATCCTCGATATTATGTTGTAGGGAGGGGCCGATACGGACTTATTGAAGGGCGGCATGGGGGTCCTAAGCACATCGCCCTCTATGACCTCCACGTTGCCGTAGCCCGCGAGCCTATCCCTTAAGAGCCTCACGAGACCCCTGTCTACCTCGACCGCTATGACGCGGCAGCCGCGGGAGGCCAAGACCTCCGTAAGGAAGCCGAGGCCAGCCCCTATGTCCAAGACGGTATCCGAGGGCCTGAGGGAGGCCTGGTCGGCCAGCCTCTCCATGAGCCCTCTATCGAGCAGGAAATGCTGTCCTAACTTCTTCTTGGGCTTAAGACCATAGGACCTCAGGAGCTTCTTGACGAGTCTTACGGGTATCAAGACCGCTGTTCAGGGGGGCCTGGTGAAGAGCCTGTACCTGGGCTCCTCCATGAGCTCCTCGAGGACCCTCTTGGCTATTATCTTCACCGGGTTCGGGAGGCCCGTCCTCTTCTGTATATCCTCGAAGCTCTCGAAAGGCTTCTTCTGCCTCTCCTCCACTATGAGCCACATGTAGCGCTTCCCTATCCCGGGCAGGAGCTCCAGGGCGTGGAGCCGTGGGGTGAGGGGGCCAGCCGTGTTGAAGAACTCCACGAAGCGCTTCTCGTTCCTCGTTATTATGGTCTCCACGGCTATCGGGAGCTCCGCCTTGGCCGTGACGGTCAGGTCGTTATAGGATATCCTCCCCACTATGTAGGCTATGTGCTCCCTCTCGTCCCTCCCTATGTATATCCTGTCCTGGGGCTTCAGCTCCACCCCTATCTTGGCCACGGCCTCGAGGAGCGTGAAGTAATCTTCTCCCACGAGCTGGACCACGGGGCCCGTGAGCCTCCTCCTGCCCGCCCTGACCTCCCTGACCATGAAATCAAGGACATAGGCATACTCCTCGTATTTCTTCTCCCTCACCCGCCCCCTCGCCAACCCGCGAGCCTCCTACCTGTATTGGTCGAGGAGCTCCAACATCTTCTCCAGCTTCTCCTTGCTGAAGAGTATCCTATGGCCCCTGAGGAAGATCTTCAGCTCCTCCACGGTCTTGGGCATGCAATTTACTATCTGGACGGCCTCCCTGTCCGAGAGGCCGAAATCGTTCACGAGTTTCTCCACGAGCTCCCTGGCCTCTGAGGCCCCGAGCTTGGAGAACCTGCTCGCGTAATCATAGGTCCTGGCCAGGAAATCCCCCCCGGCCGTGGGCCCTATCTTCTCCAGGAGTTCCTTGACCTCCGGGAGGGTGAGGAACTTCTCGTCAACTACCCTCCTGACCAAGCTATCACCCTCCGTGGGGCATGAGGTGCTCAGGCCTCACGAAGAGCGTCCTGACCTCGCCTCCGACTTTCACCTCGACCACGTAGGCCCTTCCCCTCCTGCCCACCACCGTGCCCACCCGGCCGTGGTAGCGCCTGTGGGGCATGCCCTTGTGGATGGCCGGGTCTATCTTTATGACCACCTTATCGCCCGGCCCGTACTGCCTCAGGATACGGCTCAGCTTCAGCTTCCCGCGCTCCCTCGGGTGCTTCCTGAACACCTTCCTCGTCTTGTGCCTGGGGCCCTTCGATTGCGGCAAGCCCTCACACCCCCTCCATCAGCACGTCCACCACGTCCAGCTCAAGGACTTGAGCACCTGCCTTTATAAACTCAGAGATGCTGGGCCTCGTCCTGCCCTCGTCGCCCGTCACCAGCTC
>CAYNQQ010000101.1:0-3916 GCA_964399385.1 uncultured Candidatus Bathyarchaeia archaeon
ATTCCCGGGGCCATCTGCCAGCTATATCCCCGCTCGAGGGCCGCCCCGGGCCCCCGGGGGGCCCGGGGCGGCCCTCGAGCGGGGATATAGCTGGCAGATGGCCCCGGGAATCAGAGGCTGCCACGCGGGCAGTAGGGGCCTATTATAAGGCCCCCTCATGTCAACCGCTTGGGAGGGCTTAGGCATCCCCTTCTCAGGCCCTGGCCGGCCTCCACTTCTCTATCGGGACGCTGAATTTGCGCTCGACCAGGGGCCTGTGGATGCTGTTGTAAGAGCAGAACGGTATTATGCGCCCGTCGGGCGTGGCGTAGTGTATGATGCACCTCTGGACGCGATCCACATCGAAGTTGTACGGGTCCATGAAGTGCATGGAGCCTATCATTATCATCTTGTAGTGGAGCCTCCTCAGGGCCTCGTACTCGCCCTTCCAGAGTATGGGGAGGAAGTAGCGTATGAGGAAGCTCTTGCTCACGTGCTTCTTCACGGCATCCTTCAGCACCTTCTTCATCTCGTCTTTGTTCTCCAGGCCGACGGCAGCATCGAGGGCATCGAGCAGGCCGTCGACGTCCGCGAAGGCCGTTATGGGCTTGTAGCCGCGCCAGGTCGGTATTATGTAGGTGGCCATGCCGCAGTGCGGGTGGCAGGAGAACTCCGGGAAGCCCCGGCCCACTAAGCTGGCGGCCACCCTGGCTATGGGCACCACCGTCGGGACCGGGTACCAATCGTCCGCCTTTATACGGCCCTTGGTCTGCTCCTCGGCCAGGTGTATGAGGTCCGGTATGGTTATCCTCATCTGCTCGCGCTTGGAGTAATCTATGCGGCCAGTTATGGAGACGGGCTGGAAGTTCACGCACCTGACCACATCCCTGTGCTTGTAGGCGAACTCTATTATCTCGCCCACTTGGTCGTCGTTCACGCCCCTGACGAGCGTGGGGACGAGGACCACGCTCCTGCAGCCAGCCTTACGCAGGTGCTCTATGGCCTTCTCCTTTATCGGGAGCAGGTTCCTGCCCCTGGCTATCTCGTAGGGCCTGGGCTTGGTCCCATCGAACTGGAGGTAGAAGGTATCCGCGCCCGCTTCTATCAGCTCACGGCAGTAATCGAGGCTCTTGGCCAGCATTATGCCGTTCGTGTTGACCTCCACGTGCCTGAAGCCCAGCTCCTTCGCCATCCTTATGAGTTCCGGCAGGTCCTCGCGCACCGTCGGCTCGCCGCCCGAGAACTGGAGGGCCGTCGTGGGGACGGGCCTGTTGGCCCTTAGGTTCTCCAGCATGGCCCTGATCTGCTCCTTCGTGGGCTCGTAGACGTACCCGACGGCCCCGGCGTGGGCGAAGCATATCGGGCAATTGAGGTTGCAGCGGTTCGTCACGTCGATTATGCCCAGCACCGTGTAGGTCTTGTGAAGAGGGCATATCCCGCAGTTGTAAGGGCATTCCCTCGTGGCCTCCGTCCTCGGGTTCTCCAGCTTGGAGCCCAGGTAATCGTACCTGAGGACCCTCTTGTAGAGCTCGTAATCACTCCAGTAGACATCTTTGAAGCGGCCGTGGACGGGGCACTCCTTCTCTATCCACACCTTGCCCCCCTCTGCGTAAACTATGGCGTCTACGACGCTCTTGCACTCCGGGCATAGGGATTTGGTTTGCTTTATCATCTCCCTCTCCATGCTTCCACCTCTGCCGCGGGCTGATGGAGAAGCTATATGAGGATTTCCCAACCTCACCTACGGTGAGAAGGGGGATGCATGGGAGAGCTCTCGAGGCCCTCAGGGCCCTGGGCCTGACGGATTACCAGGCGAGGGCCTACCTGGCCCTGGTCAGGCACGGGGAACTCGATGCCAGGACGCTGAGCGCCCTCTCCGGGATACCCTACTCCAAGGTCTATAGCGTGCTTGAGGAGCTGAGGCAGGCGGGTTGGATAAGCACGAGGCCCGGCAGGCCCAAGAAATACCTGCCCAGGCCCCCCTCCGAGGCCGCCAGGTCGGCCAGGATGAGGAGGGAAGCCGAGCTTAGGGAGCTGGAGGCCGTGGTGGTGGAGGAACTCCAGCCCCTCTACGAGCACTCCAAGGCCAGGGAGAGACCGGATATATGGATAATAAGGGGGAGGGAGGAGATAACATCTAAGGTCAGGGAGGTCCTCTCGAGGGCCACAGTCGAGGTCCTCATGGCCGTCCCATCCCACGCCCGCTGGCTTGTGGAGGAGCTGAAGCCGAGCATAATCCATCTGAGGTTCTCGGGCCTCAACATCAGGGTCCTGGCCTCCGAGGACCTGAAAGAGGCTCTTTCCGACCTCGAGGGCCTGGTGGAGCTCAGGCTCAGGCCCGGTATGTTCGGGGGAGGCATCATCTCGGACGCGAGGGAGGCCATCCTCGTGCTCGGGGCAGGGGGGAGCACCATGGCTATTTGGTCCGACTACGCCGAGCTGGCCCACGTGGCCAAGGTCTACTTCGAGCACCTCTGGTCGGGCGGTTAAGAAGCCTTCTTCCTCTCCCTTATCACCCTGATGCCCTTCAGGTAGTTGAGGGCGCTCTTCACCTCTTCCTCGGACACCTCAAGGCCGAGGCTCCTGAGGCCCATGAATATCTGGGTGGCCGTGAGGGGCCTGGTGAGGTTGGCCACGATGGTCCTGGCCACTATGGAGGGCGGCAGGGCATCGAGGGCCTCATCGACACTCCCGAAGCGGGGGTCGAGCTCATAAACGGGCTCCTCAGGGGCCTCGGGGGCCTCTGGCGCCGCGGGCGGTGCCTCCTCTTCCTCGGGCGCGGGAGGCCGTGGCCCGCTCTCCAGCTCACCCTCGAGTTCCCTGAACATGGATCTGGCGCAGGAGAGCATTATGCCGGGAGGGGCCCTCACGGATCTCAGCACGATGAAGATGGTCTCGCTCGCCCTGTAGAAGAGGAAATCCCCTCCCTCACCTCCCCCCATGAACATGTACTCGCCGGGCTTGAGAATTGGGACCAGCGACGACAGGACCTTTCGCACGTAATCCTCGTCCTCCCTGATGAGGTTGGCCACTATGATATCGCCATCTGAACGGGCTATAGCATACCTGGTAAGACCTGGCTCGGGCATGAACCGTTGGATTAAACGCCTCACGACCTCTTCCAATCCCAAATACCCTCCGAGAGAGGGTTTGTTCATGCCTCATTTAAGCGCTCCGTATCTTTTTTCCCATTAGAAGACCCCATAGTTATCTCGGGTCCGGGAACCAATAGGGCGCGTGTGAATAAGGTGGAGGAGTAGGCGGCTCCCTCACACCTCGTCTATGAACTTCTCGGGCGGGGGCACTTCCTCAGGCAGGCCCTTGCGCTTCCTAAGCTCGGGTATCAGCTTCTTGGCCACGTAATCGGGTGCTGGCGCCCAGTGGTCGAAGGTGCACTGCCAGAAGGCCTTACCGCCCGTGGCGCTACGCATCTCGCTGGCGAGGCCGAAGGTCTCGGCCACGGGTATGTAGCCCGTCACCATCATTAGGTGCCCCTTCTGCTCCGTCATGGCTATGCGGCCCCTCTTGCGGGATATGAGGCTCGTCACGGCCCCCATGAGCTCCACGGGCACGGAGACCTGTATCTTGTAGACGGGCTCCAGGAGGACGGGCTTCGCGGTCAGGAAGGAGCCGAATATGGCCCTCCTGGCCGCCGGTACTATCTGGGCCCAACCCCTGTGGGCCGGGTCGGAGTGGAGCTCGGCGTGGATTAGCTTGACCTTCACGCCCCTCATGGGCTCCCCGCTCAGCGGGCCGGAGGAGCAGGCCAGCCTGAAGCCCTGTATTATCATCTCGCGGACCTCGCGCAGGTACTGGACGCCCTTCGTTACGTCCACGAGCACGTTCTTGTACTGGTCTATGGCCCAGATGCCCCTCGCCTCCTCGGCTGGCCAGCCGAACTCCTTGTGGAGTATGGAGGCCACCTTCTTCTTCGGCA
>CAYNQQ010000102.1:0-3826 GCA_964399385.1 uncultured Candidatus Bathyarchaeia archaeon
GGACGAAGGCGACGTATTCCTCCACGCTCTTGAACTCCCCGCCGCTCTCCCTGACGGCCTTCTCCAGGAGCTCGTAGAGCCTCTTGGGTATGTAGATGGGCACCTTCTCCTCGCCCATCCCGCCCACCTCACGGGAGAACCCTCCACAAGCTATATTAAGATATGGCACCCAGCGGCCGGCATCACCGTAGGGAGGTGGCCGTCTTGACCAACATGGCAACGCCCAGCACCGTTATCAGCACCCCCATGAGCTTCCTCAGCTTCTCCTCGCTGGCGTCCTTGACTATTTTGGCCGAGAGGGGGCCGATCGCCACGGAGCCCGCGCTGGCCGAGAGCGTCAGGGCGATATCGATGCTGGTCCCGAGGGCCAGGTATATGATGGTGCCCCCTATGCACACCACGAGGCCAGCCAGCAGGGTGCGCAGGAGGGCCCTCCTGACCCCAACGCCCGAGAGCACCTGCCCGCCGGAGAGCAGGGGGCCGTATCCTCCCCCGCTGACGCACTTGTTGAAGGCCGAGACCACGCTTATGGCGATTAGCCTGGCCAGGGAGGCCCTTTTATCCCCAGCCCAGCTCTTCCCGAGCAGGACGAGGACGCCCACGAGGACCACCACGGAGCCCACGTACACCTTTACGGCCAGGGGAGGGAGGCTCACGAGGGCGAGGAAGGCCATAACCACGCCAGCCAGGCCGCAGGAGGCCATTAGGACCGTTATCCTGAGGTCCTCCGGGCGTAGGCTCGCCCTGGTGATGCCCGAGCGGTGGTAGGCAAGCATTATGGATATGTTGGAGGCCACCTGAGATATGAGGCTGCAGGGCACGGCCACGCTCAGGTCGTAGCCGAGCAGGACCAGGGCCGGCGTGAGGATGGTGCCGTACCCGCCCCCCGATATCGTGCTCAGGAGCCCTGATATGAAGGCCACCAGGGCGGCCACGAGGAGGCGGGCGAGGTAATCCATGGCCTTTGTCCTCTCAGACGAAGCCGTATTTCGATACTATCCTCGCTACCTCGGGCCTCATCATCTCGGGCGGGGGCATTCGCCCCTCCCTGAGCATGGCCCTTATGGCCGTCATGCTTATCCTTATCCTCTCGGACTCGTCGTGGCCGCAGGTGGCCTCGGTGGCCGTGGAGCCGCAGGCTCGGCAGTAGAACGGTCCCTTGAGCAACAGGACCTCTATGCCCAGCTCCTCCCGGTCGAACTTCCTTATGTATTCATGCGCGTCGTAGTCGCCATACCAGCCGCTCGGGCTGGCGTGGAGGCGCCCCACTATGAAGTGGGTGCAGCCGTAGTTCTTGCGGACCAGGGCGTGGAATAAGGCCTCGCGCGGGCCCGCGAACCTCATCCAGGTCGCGAGGCCGGCCAGGAGGACGCGGCCCTTCGGGTAGACATTCTTTATGAGCCACCTGTAGGCCTCTATTATGGCCTCGTTCTTGAAATCGCCCGGCTTCTTCTCGCCCAGGACCGGGTGGATGAGGAGACCATCGAAGAGCTCCAGGGCTATGCGCTGTAGGTGCTCGTGGGCCCTGTGGGGCGGGTTCCTCGTCTGGAAGCCCACCACGGTCCTCCAGCCGCGGGCCCTGAACTCGGCCCTGAGCTCCTCGGGCGTCTTGCAGAGCTCCGGGAAAGGCACATCGGGCATGTTAAGGGCCCAGACCCGTCCCCCCACGAGCTTATCGGACCGCCTCAGGACCTTAATGACGCCCGGGTGCCCCGGGTCATCGTAGCCGTAGATGGCCCTGGCCTCCTCCCTGAGATCTACCGAGAACTTCTCCTCGACCTCCATGACCCCGAGCACCTTACCGGCCCCGTCCGCCAGGGCGACCTGGTCCCCCTCGCTCAGGGAGGAGAAGCCCTCCTCCCCGACCGGCAGCACGATGGGAAGGGGCCACACGAGCCCTCGCTCGAGCCTGGCCTCGGCGAGGACGCGCTCGTAATCCGACCTGCACATGAAGCCCTCGAGGGGCGAGAAGCCACCGACGGCGATCTGCCAGAGGTCCATGGCGGCGTTCGCGTCCAGGACGAGCTTGGGCATCTCGGCGGCCTCCTCCAGCAGCCTATCCCGCTTCGGTCCCCTCACGAGCCTATTGACCAGCCTGCCGCCGTGGGGCCTCCCCAGCTCCACGGTATCACCTCGCCAGCACGCTCTTGCCATCGAGGCCGGGCGGCACCTCGAGCCCGAGGAGGTCGAGGACGGTCGGGCAGAGGTCCTCTATGGCCAGGCCCTCGGCCCTCCCCTTGACGCGCTCCTCGGGGTCCTTCAGCACGAACATGCCGAACTCACCGTGGTTGCTGTCATCCGGGCCCTTAGCCGTCTCGAGGCTGTACGGGCTCCCGAACCCTATGGCCTCATTGGAGCCGTAATGCAGGTTGTCGAAGTAGACGGTCAGATCGGGCATCAGGTCTATCTTCTCGCCCCTATAGGCCTCCTCCCTCATGAACACCCTATTATCGAGCTTTTCGCCATCCGGCCCTCTCACCGAGGTAAGGAGCTCGGCCACCTGCTCCCTCACGGACAGGTACTCCTCGCCCGGTTTGACGATGCCCTTCGGGTCGCGCCCCCTCACGTTTATGAAGACCTGGGCTATGTAGGCCCCGAGGGCGTAGGCCAGGGTCTGCTCCCAATCTATCAGCCCTTCCTGGTTCAGCTCGGCGAGGCCCGTGGGCCTGTGGGGCTTCTCCTTAAGCTTGAGGAAGCCCTCGTTGGCCAGTATCTCGTTCGCGTTCACGCGGTAGTACATGCGCTTGGCCCCGTGGTCCGAGATGACTATCACGGCCGTATCGGGCGGGACGACCTCCAGGGTCCTGGCTATCTCAGCGTCTATCTGCTTGTGGAGGTCGAGTAGCCCTCCCTCGAGCTCCGGGTCCTCCGTGTACCTCGGGTGCCCCTTGTCGAAGAACTTCCAGAGGGTGTGCTGGGCTCTATCCACGCTCATTATCACGGTCATGAAGAAGTCCCAGTCCTTCCTCGAGGCCATGTGCCTTATTATCTTGAAGTCGTGCTCAGTCTTGGCCTTGAGCATGGCGTAGAGCTTCCTCGGAGGTATGCGCCTGTAATCGTAGACGTCTATGATGTACTTCTCGGGCCCTCCCACCAAGCCGAGCACTTCCTCCCTGACCTCGGGCGGGTGGGTGAAGGCCGATTTCACGCTCGGGGTCAGGAAGCCGGACACCATGATGCCGTTGACGGGGGAGGGCGGGTAGGTGACGGGCACGAAGAGCCATATGGAGCGCTTGCCAGCCCTGGTGAGGTAATCCCATAGCCTCGGCTTCTTGATAATGGTGGAATTCACTATCCTGAACTTCGTGTACGTCCCCGGGACCCTGTACTTCAGGTCGTAGAGGCCGAAATGACCCGGGTTCAGGCCGGTGAGGGAGGCGGGCCAGGCCGGGCAGGTTATCGGCGGGACCGTGGTCCTGACGTAGCCCCACAGGCCATCACGGGCCAGCTGGGATATGGTCGGGAGCTCATCGGCCCACTCCCCGAAGACCAGGGAGGGCTCCGCGCTATCTATGCCAATCACCATTACCCTCATCTCTTCCTCCTCGGGGTGCGATGGGGCGAGGCCCGGGGATATAAGGCTTATGAGAAGGCATAATGTAACGAATCGGGTGAAAGGGATCCTAAGGGCACACGAGGGCAGGGTCTTCAAAGCCGCTATTCACCGGAGCCGAGGTTTCCCAAGGGCTATCCCAAGACTCACGGCCAATCTGCTTATCCCTCCCAGCTGATGCGCGCATCGGCTCTCCCACGTCAAGTGGGACGTAGGAGGTTCTTCCTCGTGACCTGGCGGCTCTTAAGGTGGTAAGCTCGTATAAACATCTAT
>CAYNQQ010000103.1:0-3799 GCA_964399385.1 uncultured Candidatus Bathyarchaeia archaeon
GTTCAGACCTCAACCGGGCTTCCCCCTGCTCTGCCCCCGGGCGAGTCCTGAGGCGGGTCTTCAGGGGTGGTAGAGCTTGAGGATGGCCATGAGGGGCCTGTCCATAGCCACGGGAGTGCTCTGGCTCTTCATGGCCGTCTTCATCCTCACGGCCCTCTACTCGGCCACCCAGTTCGGCTTCGAGATCTCCTCGGCCGAGGTGAACGCCGTGGGCTCGGCCATAGTCCTCACGCTGAACATAACCCTCTCCAACGGGGGCTTCCACGATATAACGGACCTCCTCGTCAGGTCCTGGGTATTCGTCAACACCACGCTCCTATCGAACTCCACATCGGGGCCCTTCACCATAAAGGGCGGTGAGACGGGGAGCGTGGCCCACGACATCATCATAGACCTCGCGGACGTGGCCGCGAACAAAACGCTCATCAGGATGTTGGTGCTGAACGACACGATCCTGAACGTGACGCTTACCGTGAGCCTGACCTACGCCTACATGGTCGATGCCGTGATAGACGCCAATTTCTCCTTCCCCTGGGGCGCCCCCATGTCGAACCTCACCGTCCACGGCTACCGCTGGACGGGCACGGCCCTGGAGGTTGACCTCTCCTTCGTCAACAAATCCCCCCTGGCCTACAACTTCAGCCTCGAGATGCTGAACTCCACGGGCGGGTCGGTGGGCTCGTCCACCACGACGCACATCGAGGCCAGCTCGGCCTTCTCGGGCACCATATCCATACCGGTGAACACGGCCTACATGACGCCCAAGTGGACCCTGCTGGCCCACGTGAGCCTGGACACCCTGGACATAACCGTGGAGGTGATGTCGCATGGCTGATGCGAAGCTTCTGAAAACTATCCTCGTGAGGGTGGTTAAGGCCGCGCTGGCCGGCTTCCTGGCCTACCTCACGTCCTACCTCATACCGAAGATGTTGCTCTCCGGGGTTCTCGGCCTGCTCGAGAGATCGCTCCCTGTGGCCGAGATACCCTCGCCTCTCGCGCTCCTCAAGTACTTCGCCATAATAACCGTCTTCTACACCGTGGCCATAGAGCTGACGAGGGATACGGTGCTCGAGCACTTCTTCGCGGTCGGGAGAGGGCTCACCATGCTCTTCTTCTTCATCTACGCGTCCGGCGGGGGCATCATAAGCTTCTCGCTCCCCCTCTCCAGCCTCGGCCTGGGGGGTGCTGGCCAGCTCGCGTTCACCCTCGATATCAGCAAGGTGCTCATGGTGCTGATAGGCATCGATATACTCGATATAGGGAGGAGCGTCATAAATGCCGTGAACTTCCTGTCCGAGAGGGCGGAGAGGGAAGTGGTCTGAGGCAGGGCACTTCAGAGCTGCTTTTTCCTCGGGAATCTAACCTCAAGTATGCCTTTCCTGAACTCGAACCTCATGGCCCTGACCTCTACGGGGACGGGGAGCCTCGTCCTGCACCTCATCTTCCTGAGCTCGCCCTCAACGTGGACAACGCCGAGGTCCCTGGGCCTTATGGCCTTCTTCATCTCGGCCACGACCTCTATCAGGTCGTCCTCGACGGGCCTGACCCTTATGGTCTCGGGCCTGACGAAGGGCATGTCCATGGTTATGACGACCTCATCCGGCGAGACCGAGATGTGGGTCAGGGGCTCTATGCAGCCCTCCCTCACGTCCCAGGAGGGTCTTCCCGTCTCGAACAGGCTTTCTACCAGCTCCTCGGAGGCCCTCTGGAGCTCCTCGACGTAATCGAGCAGGAGTTCCAGGAGGTCCCTCCTCGGCCTCCTCCTGGCTGCCATCAAGGCTAAGGCCCCCCTCACACGTATAAAGGTATATCATATTCCTGTGCCTTCTTCATGCGCGCCATCTCGCGGTGCGTCCTCCTCATTATGTCCCTGGCCCTCAGCCTTATCTCCTCGCCCTTCTGGACGAGCTCCTCCACGTCCACCTCCAGGTCCAGCATCTTGGCCAGCTTCTCCACCACGGAGGCTGCTGCCTCTGGGTCGGGGTAGGCGAAGAAGCACTGGGCCGATAGCACGAGGGCCGGGAGGCCGTGCTCGGCACAGTAGCGGAGGATGAGGGCGTATGGGCCCACCATTATGCCGCTCTCGAGTATCCTTATGTCGTGCTCCTTCAGCATCTCGAGGCCCTCAGGCAGGCTCGCGGCCCCGAAGACCATGGGCTTCTCTATGTCCGTCCTGTTCGGGACGGGTATGCCGGATAAGGAGATTATGAGCTTGGCCTTCTTGGAGGAGCACCACTCTACTATGGCCCTCGAGAGGGGCGCCACGGCGCTGGCCGGGACGGCTGTCTCCGAGAAGATGACTATGAGGTCCTCGTTCCCGAAGACCCTTATCGGGGAGTAGGGGAGACCGCCGTGGAGGACGGCTATCGGGGGGAACAGGTCGGAACTCATATAGGCTATCTCGCGAAGGCCCAGCTTCTCTATGAGGTATTGGGCCGCTATAACGCCCACGAGCCCCACGTCAGGGAGCCCCACCACGACCACGCTGCCCGGCTTGACCTCCTCGTGTTCTACCACGCGTACTTCCTCTGGCGGCATACCCGGCTATTACCCTGAGGGCTTAATTAAGATTTACCGGGCCGGGGGGCTCAATCGACCTCGAGCTTCTTCACCAGAATCCTACAGGGTATCGGGAGCTTGGCCGCCCCGCGCCTTAGGGCCTCCTTGGCCACCTCGAGGCCGGGCTCGTCCACCCTCACGATGAGGACCTTAGAGCCCTCCCACACCTGGGCTGCCGTCCCCACGGGCTTGCCGAAGGCCAGCCTCATGCCGTCCTGGAGCCTATCGGCCCCTGCCCCGAATATCATCTTGTTCTCGCGGAGGACGTGGTGGGGGTAGGGGACGACCCTGAAGAAGTAGTTGTTCTTCCCGAGCTTGGTCTCGAGGTACTTGTTGGCCGCCACCCTCGCGGCCTCGAGGGCGTTATGCCTTATCTGGCCCGCCTTCTTCGCCACGAGGACCAGCTCGTACTGGAACTGCCTGTTCGGGTCCCCGTGCGTGAACTTCCTTATCTTGGGGTCCGGTATGCCATCTATGTACTCGCGCCTGGTGTAGGGGGGCGATTCCATCCTGCGCCAGCACCTCGGCTTCACGGTGATTCACCCGCCGGGCCTGGGGCCCCGGGGATTTAAGTGTTCCCCACGGGGCCCATATGGCCAGGGTTGAAATCCGGTTGAAATCACGCTTGCTGAACGCTTCCAGCAGAACCCGAGAAAGGGATTGAAAGCGGGCTTAGCGGCCTTCCTGCAGAACCCGGGGGGAGGGAATCGAATTCAGGCCAGCTTCTCCACCCTGTAGAGGCCATCTGCCCTCTGGACCCTGAACCTGGCGCCCAGTATCTCCTCCGCGAGCCAGATGTTGGCGTCGAGGTGGTCCGTGAGGGCCCTGGCCAGGTAGGCGGAGCGCCCGGGCGCTAGGGCCACGTAGGGCACGAGCATATCCGCCATGTGGATATCGGCCGTGGCCCTGGCCCTCAGCTCGGCCAGGAGGCCCTCGGCCGCCTCGCGCCCTACCTCCTCGGCCGGCTTGCCCAGCTCCCCTATGGCGTCCGAGCCCAGTATTACGCCCGTGTCCGTCCTCGCCCACAGGACTATAGAGCTCCCCTTCTGGACGGGGTTGGACCTGTCGTAGATGACCTCTATATCGGCCTCGAGGCCCTCCCTGGCCAAGACCTTCCCCGCGGCCCTGGCCTGCCTATCGGCCACCCTCCTCTCCTCGAGGAAGGTGCACACAGATACGCCCCTCACCTCCACCACGGAGCCGAAATCCTCGAGGACGAGGGGCTTGAGGGCCTCCACCG
>CAYNQQ010000104.1:0-3784 GCA_964399385.1 uncultured Candidatus Bathyarchaeia archaeon
TTTTTGACGGGGTCGAGCCGTCTACGCTCATCATACCGGGGCCCATTTCGGCCCGTGAAGCTATATAAGGGTTGCGGGAGGAGATTGGGCGAGTCATCCAGCCTCGCGCACCCCGATTAGGGGGCCTGTCCGTGAGATGCCGGGGGCAGGCCATCACATCTCATCGGCAGGGACCACCTTCCCCCTCCTCACGTACTCCTCTAATCTCTCCTCGCCTATTATGTGGAGTTCCACCGGGGCGTAGAGGGGGAGCCCTATTTTCTCGGCCTCCTCCAATATCTTGACGCGCAGTTCCACGGCCTCCGCGAAATCAGGTTCATGCGGCAGGACCACGAGCACATCTATATCGCTTTTGACGGTCAGCCTACCCTCAGCAGCCCCCCCAGCAACATAGACTTTCGCCTCGGGGACCACCTTTCCCACCGCTTTAGAAATCACCCTGACGTACTTCCTCCAGCCCATAAGCGCCCTTAGAGGGGTGGGCTTGCCGGTCATCCTCGCGGACCTCCTCCGAACACCCGCTCCTCGATCTTCTTCACGAGCTCTATTACCGCTTTGGCCGAGACCACTATGGCCATGGCCTGTTCCCTGCTGTACTCGAATGCCCCGTAGATGGAGCGGGTGTGGGCCTCCTCCAGCTCGGCCAGTATCCTCCTGTTCCTCCGGACGAAATCCGCGATCTCCTCTGCTACCTCGCCCAGCCCCGCTCCCTCGGCCGTTAGGGCCAGTGCCCCGAGTAGCGTGCGTATGCCATGTCCTCTCCACTCCTCCCCGGTCAGCCTGAAGAGGAGGCTTTTGACGTAGAGCTGTGCCGCGTACTCTGCGTTGTGCACCGCCAGGTCGTTCTCGCCCTCGTCCAGGAGCCTGACGGCCAGCCTCATCATGGATTCGGCGCGCCGCCTCAGCAGATTGGGGTAATCGCCGCTCACCATCCATGCACCCCGGGCTCAGCTATCAGTAAGCATGAGGCCGAAGATATATTTAAATCCCGCTGGCGCTGGCCGCACGGCCTCCTCTGCTGGCAGGTCGGTGAGGCCTCATCCTTAATAACGGGGCCCGCCCGGGGGCGTGGGGAACCGGGATGAAAATACACGTGGAGGAATTCACCATAAGGACCAGGGGGCCCTTCGATATGGTCAACATAACGGGCCACGTGGCCGAGATCGTGAGCCGCTCGGGCGTTAAGAACGGCCTCGCCCACGTGTTCGCCCCTCACGCCACGGGCGTCATCGTGCTCATAGAGGATGAGCCGGGCCTCAGGGCCGATATAGTTGATACGCTCAAGCGCCTCATACCGCCCGAGAGGACTTACAGGCACCCCGTGAACGCCTACTCGCACATAATATCCATGTTCCTCGCCCCCGACAGGACGCTGCCTGTCGTGAACGGGCGCCTCGCCCTCGGCACCTGGCAGTCCCTGGTCTTCATAGAGGCCGATACGCACGCCAGGACGAGGCGCATAATAGTCCATGTGGTGGGCGAGTAGCTACCTCTTGAGGAAGTGATCGACCACCTTCTCCACGGCCCTGATCACGAGCTCCAGGTCCTCGCGGCTCAGGGCCGGGTGGACGGGAAGCGATATGACCCTCTTAGCCACTTCCTCCGTGACGGGGAGCTTTATGCCTTTGGCCAACTCGCGGTAGACGGGCTGCTGGTGCATGGGGACCGGGTAGTAGACCCTGGCATCTATGTTCTCGGCCCTGAGGGCCTCGACGAACTCATCCCTCGTGCACCCGAACCGCTCCAGCTCCAGCATTATGGTGTACTGGTGGAACACGTGCCTGCAGCCCGGCCTGACGTAGGGCGTTATGATGCCCTCCACCCGCCTGAGGGCCTCCGTCAGGGCCCTTGCGTTCTCCTCCCTAACGGCGTTGAACTTCTCCAGCTTCCTGAGCTGGTGTATGCCTATGGCGGCCTGGAGCTCCGTCATGCGGTAGTTGAGGCCGAGCTCGACGTGCCAGTACCTCCTGGCCTCCCCGTGCGATTTCATAAGCCTGAACCGCCGCGCCAGCCCCTCGTCGTTGGTGGTTATCATGCCCCCCTCGCCCGTCGTCATGTTCTTGGTGGCGTAGAAGCTGAAGCAGACCACATCGTCAAAGGAACCCACATCTCGGCCCTGGTATTTGGCCCCGTGGGCCTGGGCGGCGTCCCAGACGAGCTTAAGACCGTGGTCCTCGGCTATCTCGCTCAGGGCCTTGATGTCCGCCGGCTGGCCGTAGAGGTGGACGGGCTCGATGGCCACCGTCCTCGGGGTGATCTTCTCGAGCACGTCATCCGGGTCGAGGGTGAAGGTCCTCTCATCTATGTCCGCGAAGACGGGCCTCCCGCCAGCCAGGACTATGGTGTTCACGGAGGCAGCGAACGTGAAGGAGGGCACTATGACCTCGTCCCCCGGTTTTATCATGGCCATGAAAGCCAGGTGGAGGGCAGCCGTGCCCGAGTTCACGGCCACGGCGTATTTTGAGCCGCATTTCTCCCTGAACTCCTCCTCAAAACGCCTCGTCAGCTCCCCCTCCCTGAAGAGGCCCGACCTGAGGACCCTCACCACCTCCCTGACCTCTTCATCGCCTATGATGGGTTTCGATATGGGTATCCAGTGGTCCGAGACGGGTTTCCCGCCCTTTATCGCGAGCTCCTCCATCCGGGGTCCCTCCTCACAGGGCCTTTAAGATGGCCGAGAAGCCCGGCCTCGAGGACAGGAAGGCCCTGAGTTCCTCAAGCGTCGGCATGTTGCTGGCCCCCGCTCTCCCGAGCTTCAGGGCCGCGACAGCCATGCCGAGCTCGGCCGCCAGGGCGGGCTCAAGGCCCTTGAGCAGGCCGAGCACGAGGCCCGCGTTAAAGGCATCACCGGCCCCGGTGGCATCTACTATGCGGCCCACGGGCTCAACAGCCCCTAAGTGCTCGAGGGAGGAGCCATCGAAGACGAAACAGCCATCCCTGCCGGCCTTCACCACGACGAGCTCGGGCCCCGAGGACCAGACGGCCTCAACAGCCTTCTCGAGCTCCTCCAGGCCCGTTATTCGGGAGAGCTCCACCCTGTTGGGCGTGAAGACATAAGTGGCCTTTAAGACGGGCCCGAGCTCCTTCAGGCCGTGAGATGCCAGGGTCCCCCCGGGGTCGAGCACCAGGGGCCTACGGGCCTCCAGGCACGCCGACGCGAGGGCCCTGGCCACCTCGAGCCTTATGCTGGCGCCGAGGACCATCCTGGCCTTCGACACGCGCTCGGGGCTCACGTCCGAGGGCGATAAGAGGTCGTTCGCCCCCCTGCAGCTCACCAGACCCCTCGTCCCTCCCGTCTCCAGTACGAGCGCCAGCCCTGTCAGGGCCTCACGGGCCCTCCTGACGTAGCTCACGTCTATCCCCTCGGTCTCGAGTGCCTCCAGGGCCATGCGGCCTAAGGCATCATCTCCCACCACGGCTATCAGGCCGGTCGCGAGCCCGAGCCTGGAGCACGCTATCGAGAAATTAGTGGCCGCGCCACCCAGGCACAAACGGCATCTATCGGCCACGAGCTTCTCATCGGGCCCGGGCGGCCGCGGCAGGCTGACCGTGAGGTCCACGTTCACGTTGCCCACGGCTATTACGTCCAGGAGGGGCTCCCTCATCCCCACCGCCTTCGGGCCCTCGGCCATCAGAGGTAGCCCAGGGCCCTAAGCCTCTTCTTTATCTCCTCTTCCTCCTCGGGCGTGTAGACCGTTTCCTCCTCTTCCCCGCTCAGCACCTCCTCCAGGACGAAGGCGACGTATTCCTCCACGCTCTTGAACTCCCCGCCGCTCTCCCTGAC
>CAYNQQ010000105.1:0-3688 GCA_964399385.1 uncultured Candidatus Bathyarchaeia archaeon
GGGGCGGGACCCCTAATAAGCATCTCTTAAGTCAGCCCCCACCAGAGGGGCCGGGGAGGAAGCAGGGCATGGGGCTGGGCCGGATGGCCAGGGCGGTGCTCGTGGAGCTCTACCTGGCGGGCCTCGAGGGCAGGAGGCCGGGGCTCGAGGACCTCTCGCGCGCCCTGGGCGTGGGGGAAGAGGTCCTCAGGCCCCTCCTGGAGGAGATGACGAGGGAGAAGCTGGTCAAAAGCGGGGAGGCCGGCTTCTTGCTGACCGAGGAGGGCAGGAAGCACATAAGGGTCGTGATGACGGGCGGGGTCTTCGATATACTCCACATCGGCCACCTCGCCACCCTGGAGGCCGCGAGAGAGCTCGGCGATGCGCTGGTGGTCGTGGTCGCGAGGGACGAGACCGTGAGGAAGCTCAAGGGGAGGGAGCCCCTGAACCGGGAGGAGGACAGGCTCAAGCTCGTCTCGGCCCTCAAGCCCGTGGATAAAGCCCTGCTCGGGGACCCCGAGGACTTCATGAGGACCGTGGAGCTCATAGGGCCGGACGTCATAGCCCTCGGGTACGACCAGAAGCACGACGAAGAGGAGATAAGGAGGCTCCTCTCGGAGAGGGGGCTCAACGCTGACGTGGTTAGGCTTAAGGTCCATATCCCGGGCATAAAGTCCTCCAAAATACTCGCGAGGTTGCTCCGGGAGCTCTGAGCTCAGAGGAAGACCTTGACCTTCACCTCATCTCCGTCCTTAAGGCCCAGCCTCCCCCTGAGGTAGACGGGCGATATCAGCTCGAGGACGGAGGGGCCGTAATGGCTTCTGTAGGCTATCACGACGGCCGCCTCCACCTCATCGTTCACCAGGGCCCTGAAGCACTTCCCGGCCCCGAAGGTCCTCCCCTCGGCCGTGAAACCCCTTATCTCTATGCCCGGGTAGTAATCGAGCTCCCTCCTCGCCCTCAGGCTATCCGCATCCACTATGCGGAGGTTGAGGGTGCCCGGATAGGGCTCGAAACCGAGCTTCTCCACGAACTGCCTCCTATACCCCTCCCTCGTCACGTAATAGGCGCCCTCCCCGAGACCGGTGAAGACCACCCCCTTTATGACGAGGTAGGTGGGCATGGCGGGCTCGAGAACCCTCTTGAGCACCATGTAGATATCCCTCAGGACCTCGACGCCCATGTCCGTGAGCTTCACACGGCAGCCCTTCCGACTCACCACCCTCGTTATCAGGCCGGCTTTCTCGAGCTCTATCAGGTGTCTCGAGGCCGTCTGCTGGGACGAGCCTATCCTCCTCGCCAGATCGGATGTCGTCACATCTACCTCCCTCATGGCCCCGGCTTCCGCCAAGGCCAGGAGCGTGAAAAACATCTTGCCTACCTTTTTCCACGCTCTGGAGGCTTTAGTATCTTCGGCGGCCATCTTAATACCGCCTCTCCGGCGGGAGATAGATGACCGCTTAAAAAGGCTTCCCGAAAAAACGTGCTACTACATAAACGGGGGGACCTGGTGCCCTCAGCCCTTCTCTATCTGCTCCTTGTACCACTTGACGGCGGCCTCGAAGTCCATGAGCTCCTTGAGTTCCTCGTCCAGCTTCGTGGGGGTTATGACGATCACCCAGCCCTCGCCGTACGGGTCCTCGTTTATGAGGCCTGGGTTGTCGACGACAGCCGAGTTGACCTCCTCGACCACGCCGGTCAGGGGCGCTATGAGGTCCGAGACGGTCTTGGCCGATTCCACCGTGCCGAAGGCCTCGCCCTTCTCTATCTCGGTGCCGGGCTCGGGTAGCTCGACGACGAGGATGTCCTTGAGCTGCTTCTGGGCGTAGTCGGTGAGGCCTATCTTGGCCTTGTTATCCTCTATCTCCACCCACAGCCAGTCCTTGGAGTAATAGAGGCCCTCTTTTATCTCGTAATCGTCCACCTTCACCACGCCCGCTCCCCTCCAGGTCGGGTAATCAGGTTAGGCTTTAAAAGCATGAGCACTACATCCGGCCCCGAAATGGAAGGCCCGGAACCCGTGGAGATAGGGCCCGGTCTATTCGTCCTCGACCTCATGCCCATGGGCATAAGGCACTTCCTCACGACCTACATCCTTAGGGGGCGCGAGGTAGCGATAGTGGATTGCGGCCCCTCCTCAACCGCCAGCCGCCTAATAGCGGGCCTGGAGGCTCTCGGGGTCAGGCCTTCAGAGGTCAGGTTCGTGCTCGCCACCCACATACATATAGACCATGTGGGAGGGGCCTCGGCCATCCTCGAGTGGGCCCCTGACGCCGAACTCCTCGTCCACGCGAAGGGCGTGAAGCACATGGCGGACCCGAGGAGGCTCTGGGAGAGCACCAAGACCGTGCTGGGCTCCCTCGCCGAGAAATACGGGCCGATAGGCCCCGTGGATAAGGATAGGATATCGGGCCTGAGGGAGGGGGAGGAGATAGAGATACCGGGCTGGTCCATCCTCCGGGTCCTGGAAACGCCAGGGCACGCCAGCCACCACGTCAGCTTCTTCGAGCCGGGGAGGCGCTTGCTCTTCCCCGGCGATTCGGCAGGCATCTACATAAGGCCCCTGGGCATCATCCTGCCGACCACCCCGCCCCCCCATAAGCTTGACCTCGCCCTCTCCTCCCTGGACAAGCAGGCCGAGGCCGGGCCCGAGACCATCTGCTATGCCCACTCGGGCCAAGCCGGCCAGGCGGTCGAGAAGCTGAGGGCCCACAGGAGGCAGCTGGAGCTCTGGGCCAGGATCGTGGGGGAGAACCTCGAAGAGCCGGAGGAGCGTATCCTGAAGCTCATAGCGAGGGAGGACCCGAATCTGGCAGCGGCAGAGGCCATATTCCAGCAGTATCCCCTGCTGATCCAGGGCCTGATGAGGAGCGTGAGGGGGCTGAAGGATTACCTGGCCAAACGCAGGTGAGGGAGGGTGCCCCTGGGGCTCCAGGTGTTCGCCGCCTGCTTCCTCACGGTCTTCCTATCGGAACTCGGCGATAAGACACAGCTCACCATTTTGGCCCTGGGCCTCAGGGGCGATAGGCTGAAGGTCCTGGCGGGCTCGGTGGCGGCCTTCTCCATCATAAATGGCGCCAGCTCGGCCCTCGGCTTCATGATATACAGGCTGGTGCCCTCGTGGGCGGTCAGGCTGGCCTCGGGCCTTGCCTTCATCACCGTGGGCGTGGCGGGGCTCGTGAGGGAGCTGAGGGCGGGGAGGAGGCCGCGCGAGGTGCGCCAGGAGGGGCGTGAGGTCACCGTACTGAACAGCTTCGCCCTCGTGGGCCTATCGGAACTCGGGGATAAGACACAGCTCGCGACCATAGGTTTCTCGGCGGCCACGGGCCTCGCCCTCCTGGTGGCCCTCGCCGCCATCTCGGCCCTATCGCTCATGGCCACGCTGACCTGCGCCCTCAGCTCCTACCTCGCCGGGAGGCTCGATAAGACAAGGCTCATATTGGTCTCTTATGTGATATTCGTGGCGGTAGGGGCCTGGATGATGATATGGGCGATATAAAAAGAAGGGCTCTTCGCTCAGCCCGCGAGGCGTACCGTTGGAGGCTGAGGGAGACCTCGGGTTTACCCCGCCGCTATATTATGCCCCTCGCCCTCATCGCCTCGGCGACCCTGCTAAAGGCCAGGGCGTAGGCCCCGTATCTCAGGCTCACCTCGTACTTCTCGGCCTGCTCCACCACATCCCTGAAGGCCTGGGTCATGACCCTCCTCA
>CAYNQQ010000106.1:0-1374 GCA_964399385.1 uncultured Candidatus Bathyarchaeia archaeon
CCCCCGCCCCCGTCAGCTTGGCGCCCAGGGCCCCGGCCTCCCTCGCGGCGTGGACGAGCCTCTCGAGCGCGAGATTCGAGACCCCTATGGCCGATAGGAGGCCGTGGTTGACGTTCATGAGTTCCCCCAGGGCCCTCAGGTCGCATGAGGAAAGAGCATCCAGGGCCTCGGACACGAGCTCCCTGGCCGAATCGAGCAGCTTCTCGAAGAGGGCTGGCCTCCTCTCCCTGAGGCGCCTCACGGCCGAGACGAGGGCGCCCGTCGACCTCTTCAGGCCCGTATCGCCTATCACCATCTCGAGAGGGCACCTGACCTCGAGCCTCCTGACGCCCTTCCCCCTCTCGTAGAGTATGGCGCCCCCGTAGGTGGATATGGCCGGGTCGACTCCTGATGGCGATATGTGGATGAGCTTCTCGGCCTCAAGCGAGGCCCTGAAGATGAGTTCCTCCTCCGGCTCTATATCGAGCAGAGCGCAGAAGGCGGCTGAGCACGCCACTGAGACGGCTGCCGAAGAACCGAGGCCGGCCGCCACGGGTATGTCCGATCTCACCTTGAGCTCGGCACCCCGGCGGGGGGCGCCGGAGGCCTTTAGGACCGCCTCGAGGGCCCTAAAGATGGGCCTCAGAGCCCCCTCGGCCCCTTCGCCCTCGAGGGCCCTAAAAGCCCCATCGGGCCCGAAGGAGCCGGCGAGGGATAGGTCTGGGGCCCTTATGATTATCAGCTCGTCCCCCCTGGGCCTCGCGAGGACCCTGGCCCTCAGGTCTATGGCCACCACTATGGCCGGCACGCCGTAGACCACGAAGTGCTCGCCGAACAGTATGGCCTTGGCCGGGGCAGAGGCGCGTATCAAGTTCTTTACCTCGTTATGGCTATGGAGGCGTAGCCCACGACGGCCGTCCTATCGCCAGTTATATCGCCGCTCGTGGCGTACTTCAGGAGCTCGCCCCTCCTGGCCCCGAGCTCCAGGGAGGCCACCATCACGGAGGCCACGGGCCCGTACCCGCACATGCTCACCGGCAGCTCCTCCACGGCCCTGTAGAGGGCCGGGACATCCAGGGCCTCCACGGCCCTTATGACCTCCGCGTCCTTCCTGACGGCTACATAGTGAGGCTCGTAGTGCGTGAGATCGGTCGAGGCGAGGAGGAGGACGCTCAAGCCCGAGCTGGCCACGGCCTCAGCCACCGCCTTGCCGAGCTCCGTGCTCGTCTTCAGGTCCTGGAACTTCATGCATATCGGGACTATCCTGAAGCCCCTCCCGTAGAGGAACTGGAGGAACGGGAGCTGGACCTCTATGGAGTGCTCGAAGACGTGGGCTTCATCGTCCATCACGGCTATCTCAGCTCTATCTACTATCTCCTTAGCCAGCTCGACATC
>CAYNQQ010000106.1:1474-3635 GCA_964399385.1 uncultured Candidatus Bathyarchaeia archaeon
TCCCCGGGCCCCAGCCGGTGCCTGAAGCACCACTCGATTTGGCTTCTGAGAGCCTTATCGGTTCCGGCGTAAAACTGGCCTGCTACAGCCGGCCTCCTTATGGCCAAGCTAATCCACCGCCGCACGGTCCGCCGGACCTATAATATGCCTTTCCCCACCCGGGCCCCGGCCGGCGGGGGTCAGGTCTTGGTCTCGAAATCCTCTATGCTGTAGGGGATGTCGCCGTCCGGGGGTATATCGCCTCTCTCCCTCAGCACTTGTCTTGCGAGGAGCCAGAAGACGGCTGCTAACGCCCTCCTGCCCTTGTTGTTCACGGGTATGACGAGGTCCACGTCCGCCAGGCTGTTATCGGTGCTACAGAGGGCCACCACGGGTATGCCGACCTTCGTGGCCTCGCTCACGGCCTGGGCATCCGCCCTTGGGTCGACCACGAGGACCACATCGGCCTCTATATGGCCGGGGTAGAGGGGGTTCGTGAAGGTGCCGGGGACGAAGCGGCCAGCTATGGGGATGGCCCCCGTCAGCTCGCAGAACTTCTCGACGGGCGTCCGGCCGTAAACCCTCGAGGAGACCACGACCACCTTCTTAGGGTCGAACCTGGCGAGGAACTTGGCCGCCACCCTTATCCGCTCATCTATCTTCTCGAGGTCCAAGATCCACAGGCCATCCGGCCTGCACTTATAGACGAACCTCGTCATATCGCCCGTCTTGACCCTCGAGCCTATGTGTATGCCCGTGGATAGGTATTTCTCCCTCGGGATGAGGAATTCCTTCTCGCCCTCCTTTCCCCCGCTCATCCCGTCAACCTCCCCTGAGCTCCTCGGGCAGCCTGGCCATTCGCCCTACCTCGCCGAGCTCCTCCGCTATCCTTATAAGCTCGTTCAGCTTGGCTACCCTCTCGCCCCCCATTATGCCCGTCTTGATCACGGGGCACCGGAAGCCGACCGCGAGGTGGGCCAAGTAGGGGTCCGTGCTCTCCCCCGAGCGGTGGGAGGCCACGGGCACCATGCCCCTGGACCTGGCGAGCTCCACGGCCTCGAGGGCATCCGATAGCGTGCCCACCTGGTTGGGCTTTATTATGACCGCGTTGGCCGAGCCGAGCTCGGCCCCACGGGCTATCCTCTCCCTGTTCGTCACGAAGAGGTCATCACCGCAGATGAGGCACCCCAGGCCGGCGGCCTCGTCGAGGAGCTCGGAGAACCCCTCGAAGTCCTCCTCCATGAGCGGGTCCTCCACGTAGACAAGGCCGAAACGCTCTATAAGGCCAAGCACGAACTTGATCTGCTCCTCCCTGCTCCTCAGGGCCCCCTCACGCTCGTAGACGTAGGCCTTCTTCTCCTCGCGCCAGAGGCTCGAGGCAGCCACATCGAGGCCGGGCCTGATCTCGAAGCCGAGTTCCCTGGAGACCTCATCGCAGGCCTTCTTGAGGACCTCGAGGGCTTTCTCCGTCTTGAGGGTGGTGGCCCAGGCCCCCTCATCCCCCTTCCCTCCCGAGAAAGCCGGGTCGGTTTTGAGGAGGAGCTCCCCGGCCCTCTTATGGACCAGCACGTTGGCCTGGAGGGCCTCGATGATGTCCTCGGCCCCCAGGGGGAGAACCAGCATCTCCTGGATATCGGGCCCCCGCCCCCTGGTGTGCTTGCCCCCTCCTATCACGTTCCCGAGGGGGTAAGGCAGCTCGTGGGCCATGGGGCCCCCGAGGTGCTTGAAGAGCGGGACCCCGAGGGAACTCGCGGCTGCCACCGCCACCGCCATGGAGGTCGCGTAAGCCGTGTTGCCCCCTATGTTACTGAAATCGGGTGTCCCATCCACCTCGTGGAGGACGGAATCCACGAGCCTCTGGTCCGTGGCATCGAGGCCGGAGAGGCTCGGGGCCACGAGGTTCTCGACCTTCTTGACCGCCTCGTCAACACCGCCGCCCGGGTAGGGGACGACCTCGCCCCTCCCCCTGCTGGCCCCCATGGGAGCCGCAGCACGCCCGTAACCGGCCCTCGTGAAGACCTCGACCTCTATGGCCTCCGAGCCCCTGCTGTCGAAGATCTTACGGGCCCTGACGTCCTCTATTATCGGGGGCCTGAGCTCCAAATCAGACCCTCCCGACCTCGAAGAACTTCAGGACCTCATCTATCAGCTCGACGTGGGAGAGGAACATCCTCCTGCAGCA
>CAYNQQ010000107.1:0-3568 GCA_964399385.1 uncultured Candidatus Bathyarchaeia archaeon
CTTCACGAGCTTCTCGTAAGCTCCTTCGGGCACGGAGATAGTGGGCATGCCGTCCCGGTGGAGGAGCCAACGTTATTAACCGTTTTGTCTTCGCCCACGCCTCGGCCTTGGTATGAGGAAGGGCACCTGCCGCTTGTAGGCCAGGTAGGCCTCGCCAAAGCGGGCCTCCAACTCTTTTTCCTCCACCAGCTTTAGGTAGGCCACGACGGCCGGGAAGAAGACCAGCCATGTAAGGGCCAGGAAGGAGGGCGATGAGAGCAGGAGGCCCAGGCCCGTCAGGTAGAGGGACTCGCCCAACACCATGGGGTTCCTGCAGAGGGCGTAGGGGCCCGTGGTCACGAGGCGCCGCGGGGGCGCCACAGGCAGCGGGCCCCCACGGCCCACCCTGAGCTGGGCCCACACCGACCAACCGCTCAGGAAGAGGCCGAGGCCCACGGGGGCCAGGCCGGATAGGCCGAGGGGCCTTGGCGGCCAGGGGGACAGCCCGAGGCTGGCATCAAGCCATCTGGAGGCGAGGGCCATCAGGAACGGGATGACGGCGCCGAAGAGCAGAGCTCCCAGGAGCAGGCTGAGGGCCTTGAAGCCCCTGGTCCTCTCCTCCTGGGCCCACCTCAGCATTCGCTCGACCAGGGATGACATGTCGCCCACCGGCCGCCGTCATTCCCATTCTATCGTGGCCGGGGGCTTGTGCGTTATATCGTAGACGACCCTGACGACCTCCGGGACCTCGTTTGTTATCCGCGTGGCCAACCGCTCCAAGAGGTCCCAGGGCAGTTTCGCGAAGCTGGCCGTCATGGCCTCCACGCTCTCCACGGCCCTTATGGCCACCACGTAGCCGTAGGCCCTCCTATCCCCCTTGACGCCCGTGCTCCTGGTATCGAGCAGGACCGGGAAGTACTGCCACAGGCGGTCCGCGAGACCTGAGCGCTCTATCTCCTCCCTTACTATCGCGTCGACACGTCTTATCAGCTCCACCTTCTCGGGCGTGACCTCGCCTATTATCCTGACCGCCAGACCTGGGCCCGGGAAGGGCTGCCTCTTCACTACCTCCTCGGGTAAGCCGAGCTCCCTGGCGAGCTGGCGTACCTCGTCCTTGTAGAGGTCCCTGAGGGGCTCAACTATGGCCTTGAACTCCATCTTGGCCGGGAGGCCGGCCACGTTGTGGTGCGTCTTTATCTTGTCCGAGAAACGCCTGAAGCCGGATTCTATCCTATCCGGGTATATCGTGCCCTGGACGAGGTATTCGGCCCCGACCTGGCGTGCCACCCGCTCGAACACCCTTATGAAGGTCTCCCCTATGATGCGCCTCTTCTCCTCGGGGTCCCTCACGCCCCTGAGCGCCCTGAGGAACTCCTCCCTGGCATCCACTACGTGGAGGTTGGGCAGCAGTCTCGAGAAGACCCTCCTAACATACTCGACCTCGTTCTCGCGCATGAGCCCTGTATCCACGAAGACGGCGTGGAGCCTATCCCCTATGGCTTTAGCCGCCAGGACGGCTGCCGTGCTGGAGTCTATGCCCCCGCTCAGGGCTATTATGGCCTTCCCATCCCCGACGGCCCTCCTTATCTCCTCCACGGCCCTCGGTATCAGGTCCCCCACGCGCCAGTTCGGCTTGCAGCCGCACACCTTGAACACGAAGTTGGCCAGCATCTCGCGGCCCCTGGTGGTGTGGACCACCTCCGGGTGCCACTGGAGGCCGTAGATACGGCCCGATGGGTCCCTGAAGGCCGCTATGGGGCAGTTATCCGTCTCGGCCAAGACCTCAAAGCCCTCCGGCAGCCTGACCACCTGGTCTGAATGGCTCATCCACACCTGCTCCACCGGGCCCAGCCCCTCGAGGACGCCCACGGGCCTCAGTATCCTGGCCTTCGCCACGCCGTACTCGGCCACCCGGCCCCGTCTCACCTCCCCCCCGAGGACGTGGGCGAGGAGCTGGTGGCCGTAGCATATCCCGAGCACCGGCAGGCCGAGCTTGAGCACCCTCCTGTCGAGGCTCGGGGCCCCTGGCTCGTATATGCTCGCCGGCCCGCCCGACAGTATCAGGCCCTTGAGGACCATATGGCCCCCGAGCCCCTCCAGCCCCTCGGGCCCCGTATCACCGGGTAGTATCTCCGAGTAGACGTTGAGCTCCCTCACGCGCCTCGCTATCAGATGGCAGTACTGCCCCCCGAAATCGAGGACCGCTATCCCGTCCGGCCTCAAGGCCCCGGGAACTTGGATGCCGGGCTAAATAAGGCTCCTCCGGGCTTGCGAAACTCAAGTCTTAAGTAGCATGGAAGTGGCCCGTTAGGTGGGATGATGGGGCAGGAAGAGCTCCTCATAATGCTGCCCGGCCCGACGAATGTGCCGGATAGGGTGATGAGGGCCATGCTCAGGCCCCTGACGGGCCACAGGGGCCCTGAGTTCAGGGAACTCCACGAGCGCATCGTGGAGAACGCGAGGTATGTCTTCCAGACCGAGGGGCACGTGTTCGTCCTGACCTGCTCCGGGACGGGCGGCGTCTCCTGCGCCCTCGAGAACCTCCTCCGGCCCGGCGATAAGGCCGTGGTGGCCACATCCGGGGTCTTCGGGGATAGGATGGCCGAGACCGCGAGGAGGGCAGGGGCAGAGGTCATCGAGGCACGCGTGGAGCTCGGGAGAGCCCCCGGGCCAGGCGACATCGAGGACGTGCTTAAGGGGGACGTGAAGGTCTTCTGCGTGGTCTTCAACGAGACCTCCACCGGGGCCAGGGTCAAGGACATGAAGGCCCTATGCGAGATGGCCAAGGACGCTGGGGCCCTCGTGGTCGTGGATGCCGTCTCGGCCCTCGGGGGCGATGATCTGCCCGTTGACGAGCTGGGCATAGATGTGTGCGTGACGGGAAGCCAGAAGTGCCTCGCCTGCCCCCCGGGCCTCGCCCTCACCTCGGTGAGCGAGGAGGCCTGGAAGGCCATAGAGGAGAACCCGAATAGGCCCTTCTACTTCGACCTCGTGAAGGCCAGGGAGTTCTGGGAGGAGAGGCGGGAGACGCCCTTCACGCCCGCCATACCGCTCTTCTACGCCCTCGATGAGGCATTAGCCATGATAAGGGAGGAGGGCCTCGAGGCCAGGATCGAGAGGCACGCGAGGTGTGCCAGGGCCTTCTACGCGGCCGTGGAGGCCCTGGGCCTAAAGGTCTTCCCGGCCGAGGAGTTCAGGTCCAACACGGTGATAACCGTGGAGCTCCCGCGGGGCGTTGGCCAGGCCGAGCTGAGGAGGAGGATGAAGGAGGAATACGGGATACTCATAGCCGGGGGCATGGGGAGCATAAAGGACCTGGTCGTGAGGATAGGCTGCATGGGCATAATCTCGGCCAGGGAGGTAATACGGACGGTGGCCGCGCTCGGGAACATCTTAAATGAGCTGGGCTACGAGGCCGATACGGGGGCGGCCCTCAGGGCCGCCAGGAGGGAGCTGGGCCTCAAGGGGTGAGGAGGTTGAGGAGGATACTCGTCATAGGGGACTTCCACATACCATCGAGGGCCAGGTGGATTCCGAGGCCCATACTCGAGTTCCTGCTCGACAAGAACTTCGATCTCGTCCTCTGCAC
>CAYNQQ010000108.1:0-3548 GCA_964399385.1 uncultured Candidatus Bathyarchaeia archaeon
GTGGCTGATGACGCGCTTGAGAAGATAGGCTTCGTGGGCGATGGAGCTGGCGTTACCTGGGCCCCCCTCATCCTCATGGAGGGCGTGGAGAAGGAGGTCGGGACGGAGGAGCTCGTCCTCATAGACAACCTGAACGGCAACCTCATCCTGGCCGTCTGCAGGCAGGGCTACGGCCGGAGCCCGGGCCTCAGGAGGGACGTCTACTCGCCCGGGAGAGCTTACGCCAGGCTGGGCAGAGCTCCCTCCTCCGCCAGGGAGTCCTTCGACTTCGACCTATCCGTGGTGGGCGAGGTAACGGGGCGGGGGATAAGGCAGAACAAGCTCATCATAGCGCCCAGGTCCGAGGTCTACCGGTTCGTGAAGCTGAACCCCTTCGTGCTCACCGGCATCGACATGGAGTACGAGGTCGGGTATTACAAGGACCACGAGGACTGGAAGGTGCCCGTCCTCAAGCAATACATACCCTACCACATAGGCGTGTTCTGCGTTACGGGCTGGGGCAAGACCTCGCTCGTGAGGTGCAAGATAATACCGCTCCTGAGGAAGGCAGGGTATAACGTGCTCATATTCGATTGGAAGGGCGATGACTACGTGCCCTACTACGGCGAGGGCCACGTGGTGAAGGGCATCTCCCTCCTCGGCGGGGGCGCGGAGGAAGAGGCGCTGGCCGAGGAGCTCCTCAGGCACATGGACTACTGCGGCTACGACAAGGAGAGGAAGACGGTCGGTGGCTTCAGGAGGGCCCTTAAGAAGGCCCTGAAGGAGCTGAGGGCTCAGGACATAAGCTCTGGCGCTGAGCTGAAGGAGAGGCTGAGGGAAAAGGCCTGCGAATACCTTGGGCTCTTCATCAGGTGGAGGCTGGAGGAGAACGAGGAGCTCTTCAGGAGCTACCTAGATGAGGTGAGCGATGAGGTCTTCGAGGACCTCCTGACCCGCCTGAAGGGGCCTACCGCCCGGAGCATGACGCCGGAGGAGCTGATAGAGATGGTCAGGGAGAAGGGCATCGTGGTGGTGGACCTGAGCGGGAACGAGAGCGAGGACAAGCTCAGGATATTCCTCAGGGTCGCGAAGGTCCTGCGCCGCAAGATGGACGTGGAGAAGGAGAAGGTCGGCATCGCCCTGGTGATAGACGAGGCCCCCCAATACTGCCCGTGGAAGCCGGAGGGGGTTCAGAAGGAGACCACGAACATCATCGTGGACCTCTGCGCCCTCGGGAGGAGCTACGAGCTCCCGGTGGTCCTGCTGTCCCAGGGCATGGCTGGCGACATAGGCATAAACGCGGCCGTCAGGAGGAACATAAATACCTGGTTCATAGGGAAGGTCCACCCGCTGGACAGGACCGAGGCCGAGAAGCTGCTGCCCGGCATCAACCTGGACTTCCTCCAGAGCCTTGAGGTCGGCCACTTCTACTTCTTCGGGAACATGAACCCATCGCCCGTCCCCCTCCTGATAAGGTTCAGGATAGAGCGCGAGGAGGGCGGCGAGCGTGGAGCTCCCGGCTCGGGAGGAGGTTAGCGAGTGGCAGAAGCTGCCAGGCCCCCTCCAGCACCAATTCTATGACCACGCGATGAGGGAGGCCGAGAGGAAGGTAGAAGCCCTCCGCAAGCTGAAGGAGAAGCTCGATAGGCTCAGGGAGGTGCTGCCCTTCGAGCACGCTGGCGAGTGTAGGCCCGAGGATTGGAGCGACCTGAGGGTCGGGGTCGTGGACGGCAGCTGTCCTCCTGCCCCCGACAGCAGGCTGGGCGGCAGCTACGCCCTCTTCTGCGCGAGCTACAAGATATTCGAGGGCATGGAGCTCGTGGAGGAAGGCTACCGGTCGGGCATGTTGTTCATCGAGCCCGGCACGCCCGCGAGGGCCTTGCTGAAGCTCCTGATGACCAGGCTTGAGAGGAAATCCGCCCTAGAGGCCCTGAGGAAGGATGTGGACTGGCTCATAATCGATGGGAGCTTCTTCGGCTTCAGGTATAGGTGCCGTAGGCTGGAGGGCCTGGAGGTAAGGTGGTATGAGGAGGAAGAGGAAGGCGGCGTCCAGGAGCTGTCGTGCGCTGGCGAGGAGCTCATCAAGGAGGTGTTCGAGGACACGGAGCTCCTGCTCAAGGGGAAGGCCGTGGCCGTGGTCAAGAGGGCCAAGACGAGGGCGCTGGACGGGCACCTCGTAGAGCGCAGCTGGGACCTGATAAGGAGTAGCGGGGGGAGGGCGCTGGAGGATGTGATGACCATGCTCATAGACAAGGCGGTCCTCTCCATCCTGATGTCCGAGGGAGATTACTTCCTCTACGACTTCCTCTTCAGCTACCCGGGGGAGTTCCACATCTACTCGGTCCTGGCCAGCATGTGCCGGGCGTGGGTCGAGGAGAGGCTGAGGGAGAATAAGCCCTTGGACTTCGACGAGCTCTACGGCCTAAGCGAGGAGAGGCTGGAGCACCGCGAGAAGAGGGAGAACATGCCCAAGGGCCTCTTCGGGAAATACTATCCCCTCCTGGTCGAGGAGGTCAGGCGCGGCTACTTCAAGGCCAGCCGTGAGGCCCCGGCCTGCTGCTTCGAGATTCACAGGGACGCCCCCCTGGCGGAGATACTGCCCTACCTCATGGGCTTCAACAACCAGGACACGGGGCATCCCTTCCCGCTCGACCTGGTGGACGAGGACGTGAGGCTCCCGAGGAGGTTCACGAGGGAGTTCGTCGAGGAGGTGGAGGCCAGGGTCCTGAGGATGGCCGATGCAGATTTGACGAGGAACTTCTTCTACCACCTCAACCCCCAGAAGAAGTGGATGTATTGAGGCGGGAGCTCGGCCCGGGATACCTCTCCAGGCCCTCGGTTATCTCGCTCCTCTCGAACCTGAGCATGGAGCTCCTGAGGTATTCCTCCCTGAGCTCGAAGGCCAGCCACCTCCTGCCCAGGCGCTCGGCCACCCAGCCCGTCGTGTTGGAGCCCGCGAAGGGGTCCAGGACCAAATCGCCCGGCTCCGTTAGGAACCTTATGAAGAACTCAGGTATCTCGGGCGGATACCTGGCCGGGTGGGGCTTGAGCCCGCACCTGCGGCAGAGCTCGATATACCTGTCCTTGGAGCTCGTGTTGGAGGCTATGATTATGTTGGGCGGTATGCTGCCCTCCGCACCGCTCCTGGCGAACCAGGGCGTTATCTTGTGGCCGGAGGGCCTCAGCCCGGGCTTGTAGGCCTTCCGCCCGTTGATGATGCGCAGCATGTCCCTGCTGTAGGGCTGGAGGACGCGCCTGTTGTCAGCCTTCGGGTAGCTCGTCTTCGCGAACCACCATATCGGGTCCACGGCGTCCTTGACCCTTATCCTCCTGCGGCAGACCCACTCGGCTGGCGCGGGGAGCCTGGCGGGGTTATACCAGTAGAAGTCCTGGATGAAGACCAGCTCCTCCGAGAGGGCCAGGAGGAGCTCGAAGTTATACAGGCTCTTCCTGGGCTCCCCCCTCACCCAGCTCCCGCCTATGTGGATGACGAGGCTGCCATCGTCCGCTAGGACGCGCTTGAACTCCGGCACGAAGCGCATGAACCACTCCACGTAGCGCTCGGGCGG
>CAYNQQ010000109.1:0-3520 GCA_964399385.1 uncultured Candidatus Bathyarchaeia archaeon
CTCTATGTCTATGCCCTTCACGAGCACATCCTCCTTCTGCACCTCCACCTTAACGCCGGGCATTATCCTCGCCACCCTCGGGGCCCTCTCGCCCAGGAAGTTCCTTATGACCACCTTATCGCCCTCAACGCTTACCTGTATGGGGAAGTGCGTGAACACTATCTTCATCTTGTAGGTGAAGCCCTTGGTCACGCCCGTTATCATGTTCCTTATATGGGATGCCACCGTCCCTATCATGGCCCTCTCCCGCTTCCTGGGCCAGTAGGCCTCTACCACCACCTTCCCGTCCTCGAGCCTTATCTCGACGGGGGCGTGCGAGAAATCGCGGGTGAGAGTGCCGAGGGGCCCTTTGACCGTGACGACCTTCCCCTTGACCTCCACCTGGACGCCATCCGGTATCTCGACCGTCCTGAACTCCCTGTAGGCCATGCCCGACCACCCCGCCATCAGTACACGTAGGCCACCAGGCGTCCTCCTATGCCCCTCCTCTTCGCCTCGTGGTGGGACATGACGCCCTCTGGTGTTGATACTATCAGGATGCCTATGTCCCTCGCCGGGAGGTAGCGTTTCTCCCATTCCTCGAACTCGTCCTTCCGGACGGGGAACCTGGGTTTTATGGCCCCGCACTTATTTATCCTGCCCAGGAGCTGGACCCTGAACTTGCCCGCGCGACCATCATCTATGTATTCGAACTCGCCTATGTAGCCGTACTTCTGCATGACCTTGAGTATGGCCCCGAGTAGCTTGGAGGCAGGGCATATCACGACCTCCTTCTTCCTCACCATCTCCGCGTTCTTTATGGCCGTGAGGCCGTTGGCCACGGGGTCGAGCATCACCATGGCTGGCCACCTGCCCGGTAGGGCGTGCGGGGGCTTTTATAAACATTCCCGATTATGACGTTCCTCCCCGCTCTTAATGGCCTCCTCTCCTCAGGAGGACAGCAGTTCCTTTATCCTCTCCATCGCCTCCACTATGACCTCGGGCGTCAGGACCACGGGAGCGTATGAGAGCCTTATCCAGCCCTCCATCCCGAAGTCCCTCCCCGGCGCGAGGGCCACCTGGGCCTCATCGAGGAGCTTCCTGCAGAAGGCCCTCGAATTGGGCTCGTAGGCCGAGGCATCGAAGAAGACGTAGAAGCCGGCCTCCGGCTCGAGGGGGGAGGCCTTGGGCATAGCGTCTAAGAGGGCCTCGTAGGCCGTCTTGGCAGCTTTGGCGTAGCGCTTCCTCCCCTCGTCGAAGAAGGCCCTCAGCCTCCTGAGCTCCTCGTCGCTCGAGAAGACCTTTATGAGCACCTTCTGGGGCAGGGTGCCCGGGCAGAGCGTCCTGGCCTGCTCTATGGCGTTCACGGCCTTCACCAGCTCCGGGTCGGCTATGGCGTAGGCGAGCCTCCAGCCGGGTATCCGAAGTTCCTTGGAGAAGGTGCACATGACTATCTCGTTGGGCCTCCTGTCCCTGGAGAAGTAAGGGGGCTCGTCCCGGAAGCAGAAGGCCCTGTAGGCGAGGTCGATCATGACCCATACGTCCTTCTCCTCCGCCACCTCGAGGACGCCGTTCAGGACCTCCTCTGGCATGATCATGCTATCCGGGTTCCCGGGCGTGGTTATTATCACCAGGCGGGTCCTATCCGTTATGAGCTCCGGTAGCTCCCCGGGGTCCGGCTCGTAATCGTGGTCCTTGATGATGGGCCACCACCTGACCCTGAAGTTCAGGAGGCCCTCTATCTCCGCCTGGCGCTTGTAGTTCAGGTAGCCGGGGCAGGTCAGCAGGATCTCATCGCCGGGGTCCAGGCAGGCCATCATGAAGGCCGCCGTGAGTTCCGTGCTGCCGGCGCCTACTATCAGGGCGTCCTCCTCCGGCCTGAGCCTCCTCCCCCACACGGCCTCCTCGTACCTCCTTATGGCCTCGAGCAGGTCGGGCTCTCCCTTGGTAGGCCCGTACCTGGCCGAGAGATTGAAGGCCCCCTCGTCCTCGGCTATCTCGCGGAGAGCGCGCCTGAGGGAGGGCGGAGGGGGGTCCTGGGGCCATCCCCCGGCGAGGTATATGAGCTTCCTCGGGTACTTCTCCGGGTGCTTCTCGTAGTCCGCCACTACGGTCATTATCTCGCGTATGGCGCTCGGGTTCTCGACGGCGTACCTGCCTACCCTCGATATGTGGGGCACCGCCCTCACCCTGAAGAGATGGCCGTATTTTAAAATTAGCCTTGTCCAAGCCCATGACCGCCCGGGCCTAAAGCTCCCTCCTCTCGGGCTCCCGCACCAAGATGGCCAGGAGCAGGGCCACGAGGGCGAAGGCGGCGCTCGATATGTAGAGGACCAGGTAGGGGCTCACGTGCTCGTAGATGAAGCCCACCAGGAACGGGATCGGTATGTTGGCCAAGCTGCTGACGAGGGCGTTAGCCCCTATGACGCGCCCTCTCTCCTCCCTGGGTGTTAAATCTGCCATAAGGGCGCTGAAAGACGGCACCGAGAGCCCGATGGCCAACTCGAGGGCCAGCATGACGGCCAGGACGGGGGCGAAGCCCGTGGTGAAGGCCAGGCTGAGGAAGGCAGCCGACCTTATGAGGCAGGAGGCTACTATAGGCTTCTTCCTGCCGAGCCTGTCCGCCAGCTTGCCCAGGACGAGGCCCGTGGCGAGGCCGAAGCCCATCCTTATGGAGGCCATGAGGCCCCACTCCTCATTCGTTATGCCGGCGTGGTCGACGGCGAAGAGGGGTATGAAGGTCCAGAGGGCGTTCAGGAGGGGGAAGGCCAGCAGGGGGACGAAAATCACGACCTTGAGGTCCCTGGATGCCCCTCTTATCGTCCTGACCATCTCCCTCAGCGACTCAGAGTAGACGCTCAAGATGCCCTTCTTCCTTGGGGGCCTCGGCCTTATGGTCTCCTTGAGGAACAGGAGCCTTATGGTAGCTGCCGTCAGCCCGGCGGCCACCACCACGGCGTAAGCCATCCTGAGGCCGGGCAGGAAGCCGTACTGCCTTATGAGGGCCACGACGACGAGGGGGGATGCTATGGCGAAGAGGTCCGGTATGACCCTCGTCATGGCGTAGCCGAGCCCCCTCTTCTCGGGCGGTATGGAATCTGCCGTTATGGCCTGGAGGGCCGGGTTGTAAATACGGGCGATGGCCTCAAGGCACATCCCCACGAGTATGAGCTCCCAGCTCGGGGCCAGGACGTAGAAGAGGTAGGACAGGCTGAGGGCGTACGTCATGAGGACTATTATGCGCCTCCGGCCCCAGGCATCGGCTATATAGGAGCCAGGTATGAGGCTTAGGCAGAAAAGGGCCGTGTAGATGCTGGTCATCATGCCGAGCACGGTGGGGCTGGCTCCGAGGGCCCTTATGTACAGGGAGCTGTACGGCATCACCATCCTGAAGGCGAAACGCCACAGTATCCAGGTCACCATGAGGACGAGGAAGTTCCCCCTTAGTATGGATAGGTCCTCCCTTATGGTCTTGAGCCTCCCGCCTGGGCCAGCCATATCGCACCGGGCGCCCGGGTGGGGCCATATAAGGCTTATCCGG
>CAYNQQ010000110.1:0-3508 GCA_964399385.1 uncultured Candidatus Bathyarchaeia archaeon
TCCCTCAGCCCGAGCATTATGAGTATGTAGACGCCCAGGAATACCCCTAATGCTATTATTTTAGGAGGTAGCATGTCCTGTATCCCCCCATAGCCCTATCATCGATCTTCGGGGCTTACCGACTCAGGCCTGAGGGGAAATAAATAAACCTTTTATCCCGCCAGCGGGCTCAGCCCACCACGGGAACCTGGGAAGATAGCTGAAGCCGTATGCTGTTGCCGGGGCGCGGGGCCTATATCATCTGGGCTACCGCGTAGTTCCGCCCTACCCTAACTATCCTTATCTTGACGTGCTGCCCGGGCCTGGCGCCGGGCACGAAGATGACGAGCCCTTCTATGCGGGCCACCCCGGAATCACCTCGCCTGCTCATCTCCACTATATCCACCTCGCGCTCATCTCCGACCGCCACGGGTAGTGGTCTCCTCTGGCCCCTGAAGCCGAAATCCCTCTTCCTGCTCACTTCCCTCACCTCCCCTCGGTTGTTGGCCGAGGGCCTCGGCCACAGCTTATATGTCTTTCGGTCGTGATGGCCTCAGAGCAGATGTATCTCGAAAGAGCAGCAATCGGCCCCCCGGGCCCTGGTGCCGATGCACGTCACCCTGGCCTTCCTGAAGGCGCTCGAAAAGCCCTCTAATAGGCCCTCCGTTATCAGGCATAAGAGCGGTTCCTCCTCAGGCCTCCTGAACGGGCACTTCCTGAGCTTCACCAGGAGCTTCCCATCGCCCTCCTCTATCTCGGGCTCCGTGCCAGCCCTCTCCAACATCATGGCGAGGGCCTCCTTGAGGCTCGAGCGGCCGAGGGCCTTCATGCTCTTAGCCACGCTGAGCCCGTAGTCCCTGGCCGCGAACCTCAGCACGCTCTCCGCCCCTCTCTCGCCCATGATCTCCCTCATGCCCCTCAGGGTCAGCTTGAGGAAGGAGTCGTAGAAGGAGAGGAGGGTCCTGAGCCTGACGTCAGTTCTCCGGGCCATCTCTTCTCACGTCCCGCCGCATGCCGGCGTCGTTATAAGACTTAGCCTCAGGAGGCGGCTGTCCTCACGAACCTCACGGCCGCCTTCCTGTAGGCCACGCATATCAGGACCGCCAAGACCACGGCCATGAAGGGCCAGAAGGGGCTCGCCAGGAACTTATCCAGGGGCCTGGCCGGGAGCTCGAAAACGAACGTATCGCCGCGGGCCTCCACCACCTCGGCCCCCTCGGGGAGCACGAAATACCAGATGGGGTCAAACCCCTCGCCCGCCGTCGAGTTCAGGAACAAGGCCTTCCTCGTGGTATTGGGGTAGCAGACGACCTCCCACTTCTGCAGGGGGACCCCGAAGTAAGCGCTAAAATTGAGCTTGAGGATGAGGCTCCTCCCGTGTCTCACCCTGACGCACGCCTTCCTCCACGAGGCGTTGACCTTGTACGTCCTGGCCATGGTGGTCTTGTTGTAGGAGAAGGCCATTATGCCCTTCCCGGCGAGCAGGAAGCTGGCCCTGATGGTCCTCGTCTTGTTATCGAACTCGAGGCTCGGCCTCCGGTAGTAGACGTCCTTTATGCCCTGCTCGGCCAGGTAGCTTATTATGGCCTCGGGTATGGTCGTGTTCCCGAAGTCCGGCCTGGCCGCGAGCAGGCTCGTGTAGAGACTGGCGTTCATATCGGCCAGGATTATGCTGACCTCTACCTCCCCAACCCCGACCCATGCCTCGACGGTGAGGGAGGCCCCGGCCGGTGCCGAGGCCAGGTTGGCTAACAGCACGGCCATAGCCAGCGCCGCGAGGGGCCAGGGCCTGCTCAAGGTGCCTCCCCCGGGCCGTGGCGGGGGAGGGGAAAAGCCTTGTGCCTAAGGCATAGCGAATAGCTTTATATATCACCTCCTAATCCAGCCGCGGGGGGTCCGAGATGGACGAGGTAGCCCAGGTGCTCCTGATAGCCATCCAACTGTTCGCCATACTGGACCCGCCGGGCTCGATACCGGTCTTCCTCGCTCTCACGGAGGGCCGGGATGCTCCCGCGAGGGCCCGCTTAGCCAGGACCATAACCTGGCTGGTGCTCGGCCTCATGGTGGTCTTCGCCCTGGCCGGAGATTGGGCCCTCAGGGCCCTCGGGATAAGCCTCGAGTCCCTGAAGTTCGGCGGCGGCCTCCTGCTCCTCGCCCTCTCGCTCGATATTGTGCTCGGCTCGCGGGGGGAGGACAGAGGTCGGGAGGCCAGCGCTGTCGTCCCCGTGGCCACGCCCCTCCTCGTGGGGCCCGGGACCATCACGGCCCTAATCATAATGTCGGCCTACCACCCGGCCCACGTCCTGCTGGCCGCCGTGGCCCTGGCCTCGGCCATGGCTTACCTCTGCCTGAGGTTCTCGGGCGCCATAGTGAGGCTAGTGGGGATGACGGGCGTCAGGGCGGCCTCAAGGCTCATGGCCGTCCTCGTAGCGGCCATGGCCGTCGAGATGATACACTCCGCCCTCTTGGCATGGGGGATAGCGGAGAGCTGAATAAAAATAGGGGACCTTAAGATGCTATCACGCGACGGCCGGCGGGGTGGGCGGTGCCGTCGGGGTCGCTCCGAGGGCCAGCATCAGGTCGTCCTCGATCCTCGCCTGCGAGGTCATGTGGTTGTTCGGGTCCTTTATGAGCGTGTAGAGCCAGTATATCAGCCATATCAGGCCCAGGCCGGCCAAGAACGACAGGACTATGTAGATGATGAGGTAGACGAAGAAGCTCCTGTGCGGCATGGGCTCCGGTCTCCTGGTGTCTATCGGGCGGTAGCCTAAGGCCGTCAGGGCAGAGTTGACCTGCGCCCACATGTCGTCCTCCCTGCGCTCGTGCCTGTACCAGTCCCTCATGAGGAAGTAGAGCACGTAGAGGATGGCGAATATGTTGACGATGGGTATCAGGCACAGTATTATCCATAGCACGGGGCTCTTCTCCGTCTCCTCCATCCTCGCCTCGCTCAGGTACCGCTCTATCAGGCTGAGCTGGCCCGAGACATCAACGCCCTTCTCGGCCGATGCCTCTCTGAGCGTGGCCACGAGGTCCGTGAAGAGGTCCTGGGTCCTCTTGAAGTGCGTGTTCCGGCGTTTTATCAGCATGTAGAGCAGGTAGAGGCCGAGGACGAAGGGTATTATGGAGGCGAGCAGTATGAGGTAGTAAACGTCCATGATGCCCGCCATCCCGACGGTGAGCAGGGCCCATATGATGATGGCTATGCTTATTATGGCGCCCACCAGAGGCAGGGCGCACCATGCTGGCGACAGTATTATGTCGGCCTCCGTGCGCCTGGCCACCGTCATCCTGAGTCTGTCAACTGCTGCGCTCATCTTCGTCCTCCTCGCTGCCCCGGGATATAACTATGAGGTATTTAAGATTTAGGGCCGAGGCCGGATGTAATGGGGACAGGTTTATTAGGAGAGCTCGCACACATAGCCCCGGCCCGCGGGAGGGGAGGAGGGCCAAAGGGCGGGGGAAACGCCCGGACTCATTCCGAACCCGGAAGCTAAGCCCCGCTCCGTCCCCGGTGGTAGTTCGGTCT
>CAYNQQ010000111.1:0-3490 GCA_964399385.1 uncultured Candidatus Bathyarchaeia archaeon
GGGAACTCGAGGTCTTCGTGGCCCCCTCGAGGGGGGAGCTGGCCGAGAGGTTCATAAGGGCGGGGGCCAAGCCCCTGCCCCTCACGCGTATAACGGGCGCCACGGGCCTCATACCCGCCCTCGCGGCCAATAGAGGACTGGAGAGCGCCTGCCTCCTCGGGATGTGCACCAACATATCGAATGATGAGGCGGCGGGCCTCAGGACCTATAGGGTCCTGGCCAGGGGCCTCGGCATAAGGCCCTGAAGGCTTATCAGGGGCCGGGCCCAGGGGGCCTGGGATGGGGCATGTGCGAGTTCAAGGTGATATTGGACGGCCGGGTGGTGGCCGAGGACGTGGTTTACGCGAGGGAGGAGGGCTCCCAGGTCGTGCTTAGGTCCGTGGTGGGGGATGAGGTTAGGGTCGATGGGTGCCGTATAGTAGAGGTGGACTCGGTACACGAGAGGCTCGTGCTGGCCAGGCGTTAAAAAGCGGCCTTCTCGTCCGGGTCAACACCCCTGGCCAGGGCGCTGTAGTAGGCGAAGAGCTGGAGCGGTATGGCGTAGACGATCGGGGCCAGAATGTAGGGCGTCTCCTCCGGCACCGGCAGGAGCTCGTCCGAGAGTTCCCTGGCCTCCTCGTCCCCCTCCTCGGCTATGGCTATGATGCTGGCCCCCCTCGCCCTCATCTCCATGATGTTGCTCAGGGTATCCTTGTGCGTCTCGTCCCTCTGGCACACGAATATGACGGGGAAGCCCTCCTCGATGAGGCTTATGGGCCCGTGCTTGGACTCGCCGGCCGGGTAGGAGAGGCCCGCGACGCCCGCGATCTCGGCGAGCTTCTGGACGCCCTCAAGGGCCGTCGGATAGCCTACCCCTCGCCCGAGGATGAAGAAGAAATCCCTATCGGCGTATTTGTAGGCTACCTCCCTGGCCCTGGACAGGTTCATCCTCAGGGCCTCCCCGACCAGCCCGGCGACCGAGCGTAACTCCTCGAGGTGCTCCTCGAGCTCCACGTGGCCTATCTTGCCCCTGAACTCGGCCATCTTGAGGGCTATCTGGGCCAGGACGAGGACCTGGGCCGTGAAGGTCCTCATCGGCCTGACGCCGAGGGGAGGGCCTGAGTGCTGGCAGAGGTAGATCCTCGCCATCTTAGTGAGGAAGGAGCCGAGGACGTTCGTTATCCCGAGGACGGAGGCCCCCCTGCTCTTGGCCGCCTGAACCACCCTCATGAGCTCCGGCCCGCTGCCGCGCTCGTCTACTACGAGCACGGCCGTGGTCGTGCCGAGGGCCTCACCGTAGTGCTCCACGAACTCCCCGAGCCTTACCGCGTGAGCCGCCTTGTAGGCCAGGGACGAGAATATGTAGCTGGCCGCGAGGCAGGCGTTGAAGGAGGAGCCCTCCCCCACGAGGAAGACCTCCTCGGAATCGGCCAGTATGGATGCCATCTGGCTGAGGTAGGGCTCCTGGAGCCTGAGGGAATCGGGCAGCCTGGAGACCTGCTCCCATATCTCCCTCATGACCATGTGCTCGTGGCCCATCCTCATGGCCTCGCCCAGCGTCCCCGGCATCGGCCTCGCGGCCTTTTCAAGACGGTTGAGGGAGCTGGCCCCGAGGACCTCCACGCCCCCCGGCCTGAGGACGGCTATCTCATCGCTCCCGAGCTCCAGATAGGCATCTGATAGGCCGTGGAGGCAGCAGAGTTCCGAGGAGCAGAAGGAGCCATCCGGGCCCCTGGCCAGGAAGAGCCTCGAGTTCTTACAGGCGCAGAAGAGGGCCTCGGGCTCACGCTCGGCCACGACGGCCAGGGCCACGGAGCCCTCCACCCTCTCGAGGGCCTTAGATAGAGCCTGGGGGAGCTCCAGCCCCGAGGAGAGGGCTTCCTCTATGAGGTGGGCCAGGACCTCGCTGTCCGTCTTGGAGGCGAATACGTGGCCGGAGGAGGCCAGCTCGGCCCTCAGGTCCCCGGCGTTCTCTATGATGCCGTTGTGGACCACGGCCAGGGCGCCCCCGCAGTCCGTCAGGGGGTGCGTGTTGGCCCGGTAGGGCGCCCCGTGGGTGGCCCACCTGAGGTGTGCCAGGCAGATCCTGGCCTTAGGCCCGGGAGCACGCTCCCTTAGGAACTCCTCGGTCCTTTTGGCCTCCTTCAGGAGGACGAGGCCCTCATCCGTCATGAGGCCGAGGCCCGTCGAGTCGTGGCCTATGAAGCTGGCCCTGAGGAGGGCAGAGGCTGCTATCTCAAAAGCCTTCTCCTCCCGGAGCACGCACCCGAATATGACCGCCAATTCCTCCCAGCCGGCATATAAAGGGAATGGGGCTTAAAAAATTCGCCGGAAAGCTTTTCCCCGGCTAAGCTGAGCCCTCACGAGAGGGCGGATGGGCGAGAGACCCATAATCTTCATCGGCCATGTCTCCGTGGACAGGGTAGAAGGGCCCAGAGGCACCAACCTCCAGCCCGGGGGAGGCGCTCTCTACGCTGCTCTCGCCGCGAGGGCCGTTTACAGGAAGGTGAGGCTCGTCACGGCCATAGGGAGGGACTTCAGCTTCCCGGAGGTGCTCAAGCTCTTCCCCATGAGCGGTATAAAGAGGTTCGATATGCCCTCCACGAGGTTCCACATAGTATATGACGAGCGCTGGAACGCCAGGTATTTGAAGGCCCAGCTCGGCGCTGGGGCCAGGATAGGCGTGAAGACGATACCGGATTCCTGGCTCGCCAGCGATATAGCTGTCCACCTCGCCCCCATGAGGCCGGGCAAAGTCCTGCGCATGATAAAGCACATAAGGGAGAAAGCCCCCGGGGCCCTCATATCCGTCAACACGTGGGAGGGCTATCTGAGGAGCGGCAGGAAGGCCAGGGAGGACCTAAGGCGCATAGCGAGGGAAGCGGATTTCTTCATCCTCAACGATGAGGAGGTGAAGATGCTCGCGGGGGTGAGCTCTATCTCGAGGGCCCTGGAGGTCCTCGAGGCGAGGACGCTGGTCGTCACGCTCGGGGAGCTCGGGGCCATAGTGAGCAGCGAGGAGCTCGGCATACAGATGGTCCCCGCCCTGGCCGTCCCGAGGAGCGAGGTGGTGGATGCCACCGGGGCCGGCGATTCGTGGTGCGGGGCCTTCATGGGCACCTACGTGGCCACCGGCGATTTGATGAAGGCCGTCTCCGTGGCCTCCATAATAGCTGGCCTCAAGTGCACGGGCTGGGGCCCATCCAAGCTATTGGAGCTCCGCTTCAGATCGCCCGACGAGGCCATAGAATACGTGATGAGCATGAGGGATGGTTTCGTCCAGAGGAAGCTAACCGATTTCCTGAGCCGTTAGCGCTTCAGCATCCATCTCGTTATGGTGTTGAGCTGTATTTCCTTGGTCCCCTCGTATATCTCGGTTATCTTGGCATCGCGGTAGAAGCGTTCCACATCGTAATCGCCTATGTAGCCGTAGCCGCCCAGGATCTGGACGGCCTCATCACAGACCTCGACGGCCACTCTGCCGGCCAGCGTCTTGGCCATGCTGGCGAGA
>CAYNQQ010000112.1:0-3473 GCA_964399385.1 uncultured Candidatus Bathyarchaeia archaeon
AGCCTATTCATGTCTTCCCTCAGCTTAACCAATTGTGCCTCATGTCTATCAAGTCTCTTCAATACTTCCTCGAGCCCTATTAGCCCGGCTACCGCGTAGCGAAATTCCTCGTCCTCCTTCAATAACCTCAGTATCTCGGACTTTAAGCTCTCCATGTCCTGTCCAACTCAGGAGCCCGACTCCTTATAAGCATAGTGCTGGTCGAGCTAACCGGGCGTTTAAGAGGCCCGGATGTCCAGGCGGGACGGAACCCCGCTATTTAACAGAGCCCGAAGGGCCGTCTGTGCCAGATTATACGGCCACGCCCCTATATCAAGGGCCTTATTCCATGGACATGGGCAAAAGATTTTTAGTGCTATTTCCTAATCGCGCCCGGATGAAGGCCGTGGACCTCAATGACGCCGAGGCTCTGAGGGCTATCGATAAGCACGGCATGCTGGACCTCTACCTCGGCATCGCCGATAACGTGGCTAAGGCTCTCGAGCTGGCCCGGGAGCTCGAGTTCCCAGAGGCCGTGGGGCTGAGGACGGGCGAGATAAGGTATTCCTTCCCGCCTGACGGGCTGGTGGTGACCGGCATGGGAGGCTCGGCCATCGGCGGCAAGCTGCTCCGGGATCTGCTGCGGGATAGCTCTAAGGCCCCAATAATCACCTGTGAGGACTACCACCTGCCATCATACGTGGGCCCGAGGTCCCTCCTGGTGGCCATAAGCTACTCCGGGAACACGGAGGAAACGCTTTCGGCCTTCGTTGAAGGGCTCAAGCGCAGATGCATGACGGTGGGCATCGCCTCTGGTGGCCTGCTGGGCTGGGCCTGCCAGGAGCTCGGGCTTCCCTTCGTCAGGGTGCCATCCGGTTTCCCGCCGAGGGCCGCTCTTCCCTACCTCTTCCTGCCGTTACTGGCCGTGGCTGATAGGGCTGGCATAGCGGATGTGCCTTTGATCCGCCAGGCCGAAGACCTGCCCCGCCTCCTGGGCGAAATGGCCCGTGAGCTGGGCCCTGACGTGCCGGTGGAGGAGAACAAGGCTAAGGAACTCGCGAGGACCGTCATGGGCACCATACCCGTGGTTTACGGTTTCGGGCCGTTCTGCTCCGTGGCCCTAAGGCTCAAGACGCAGTTCAACGAGAACTCCAAGGTGCTGAGCTTCTGCAACTGCCTCCCAGGGCTCGACCACGACGAGATAATGGGATGGGAGGGCGAGCTCACCGACCGCTTCACCGTGATATTCCTCAGGGACCGGGAGGAGGACCGCCAGATGAGGTTGAGGATAGAGGCCACCAAGGAGCTCATCGAGGAGGCAGGGCCGAGGGTGGTGGAGCTGTGGGCGAGAGGGTCCAGCAGGCTCGAGAAGATGTTCTCCCTCATCTACCTGGGCGATATGGCCAGCATTTACCTGGCCCTGGCCAGGGGGATAGACCCCTACGAGCTGAGGAGCATACAAGCCGTCAAGCTCAAGATGGCCGAGGCCGGCCTCCTCGAGGAGCTGAAGAAGGAGATATCCTTGCTCAGGCCTTAGGAGGCGAGCTTCAGCACAGCTGAGGCTATCTCACCTGCGGCATCGAGTTTTGAGGCGAGTCTGGCGGTCTCCTCCGCCTTCCTTCTGTATCGCTCCCCTTGGAGGAGGCAGCTCAGGGCTTTTTCCACGTTCTTGACATTCAGGTCCTCTTGGAGTAGGACCTCAGCCACCCCTATCTCCTTGGCCCTGAGGGCGTTGAGCATCTTCTCCGTGTGGCCCGGGGGAGGTATTATGAGCATAGGCTTCCCATAGACCATGCACTTAAGCACCCCGCCGTGCCCGCCCCTCAGGACCACGACATCCGAGGCCTTCAGGTGAGCGTGGAAGTCCTCCACCCAGCCCACTATCTTCAGGGCACCACGGCTGGCCCTCACCTCACGGGCGAGGGGCCTGCCCAGGCTCAGGACCATCTGCCAGTCCTGGTCCAGCCTCCTAAATATGTGGGCCAGGACCCTCGCGCAGTACGTCTTCTCGGCCTCCGTGCCAGATATGAACGCGAAGACCAGGGGCCTATCGGTCCTGAAGCCGAGCCTGGCCTTTAGCTCCTCCTGACCGGGTAATTCCTCAGGCCTCCTGTCGATGAGGGGGCCCACGAGCCTCAGCTTCTCCCTCAGCCACCCCGGCGCCAGGAGGTTGAAATGCGATATGGTGTAGGGCTCCGGGAAATCCGGGACGAAGAGCTCATCGGCCGAGGCCCAGAGCGGGCCGAGAATGGCCAGTAGGCCCGACTCGGCCATCCTGGAGGCCGTGATTAGCCTCTTCTTCCTCGGCACGTATATCCTGAGCTGGTTCAGGAGGCAGACACACGGCAGTCTCAAGAGCTTGGCGGCGAGCAGGGCCACGATCCTGGTGTCCGAGACCACCACGTCGGGCCTGAGGGCCCTCATGTAGGCCATGTCCCTTCTCAGCTGGGCGAGGGCCATGGGCGGGACCCTGGGTGCTGTCCGGGAGAGGATCATCCTAAGGTCAGGCCCTCCGAAGGGCCCCATATGGAGCCAGAACCTCGGTATCTCGAGGACCTTTAAGCCCTTTCCCCTCGCGTAAGCGAGAGCTTCCTCATAGGTTGCGAAGTATGCCTCGATCTGGCACATCCGGCTTAGGCGCTTGAATATCACCTCACACCTGGCTATGTGGCCGAGGCCGAGACCGCAGGGGGCGAAGTAAATCCTTAGATTGTCGGAAGAGGACTTCATCATTAGTAAACCCGGCTCGGGAGGTGTCATCAGGAACCCAGCGATTTCTCGAGGTAAGTTACCTCCTTCCTGGCTTCGTCTAAGTCCTTGTGCGTGTCTATGCTACGCCAATAGACGTTTTCGTACCTCACGGCCGCCAGGAGCTTCTTCTTGGCGAGGAGGGGCAGAGTAGTCCTCTCGAGATCCCCTTTATCGGGCAGGTAATCAAATAGGTCAGGCGAGAAGCAGTAAACACCAGCGTTTATCCAGAAGGGCAGGAGGGGCTTCTCGACGAACCTGTCTATCAGGTCGTCCTCTCCCACGTAGACTATGCCGTAGGGGGACGGGAGCTTCACCAGGGCTATCGAGCCCACGAGGCCGCGCTCGCTTACGTACCTGATTAAGGGCGTGGGGTCGAGGTCGGTGAGGACATCCCCGTTCAGGACGAAGAAGTACTCCTCGCCCTCTAAGAACCTCCTGGCGTTCTTTATGGCCCCTCCCGTCCCGAGGGGCTCTTCCTCCTCCGCATAAGATATGCTAACGCCGAGGGAGGAACCGTCCCCGAGGACCTCCTTTATGTTCTCCTTCTTGTACCCTACGCACAGCACAAAGTTATTCACGCCGTACCGCCTCAGGAACTCTATCTGCCACATGAGGATTGGTTTTGAGCCGATGGTGAGCAGGGGCTTGGGCGTGTCGTGGGTGAGCGGGCGTAGCCTCTTCCCATAGCCGCCGGCGAGTATGGCCGCCGTCGCCACGAAGGGCACCACCGCCGTAAAATATGG
>CAYNQQ010000113.1:0-3430 GCA_964399385.1 uncultured Candidatus Bathyarchaeia archaeon
CTCGTCCAGCGGCGGGCCCTTCTTCTCGGGCGCGGCGGTGGCGACGGGCGAGAGCAGCGGGTAGATGCAGAGTATCAGCGTCAGCAGGATGGCTGCGGTCAGGAGCTTGAGCTGCTTCACCCTCACCACCTTCGGTGGGGCGGTCTTAATGAATGGGTATTTAAGGTTTTCCCGACCCAGGGCCAGCGTGCTCGGCGGTTCTGCCCAAGGCTATCTTCTCCAACAGGCCTATGAAGAGCAGCCCGAGGCCCGATGTGACGAGTATGGCCCCGGGCAGGGAGGACCACGAGTAAGGACGCCTATAACCCAGGACCACGTAATCGTATTCTACAAGGGCCCTTCCCTGGCCATCGAGGCCCGTGAGGACTATGGATACCTCGGGCAGCGTGTAGTTCAGGTCCAGGGTGGTGTTCCCGTCCTTGGGCACGGATATGGAGCGGGCCCGCCCGTCCAGGAGCACCGTCATGTTCACGGTGACGTTCGAGGAGAAGCTGATGGCCGATCTCTCTATGTAGAGGAGGATCTCCGAGCCCTCCGGGGGCAGGATGTGGATTTCCTCGCCCACCGATAAGACCACGTCATCTGACCTGTGGAGCTCCACGACCTCCGTCCTCATGGCCACGATGGTGAGGGCGAGGCCGACGGATAGGAGCGCGAGGGCAACCGCTATGAAACGGGCGTACGGCTCCTTCAGCACTACCATCCACCTACCCTGGCTCGGCCCCACGCCCCTTAAGGACTCGGGGTAGCGGGAGCACGCTTATCCCCGGCCGCCCAACCGGACGGTAGGGCTGGCATATCCTTGCCCCGGGAGGGAGCTCTGGTCGAGGTAGAGGGCGTGGTGAAGAGGTTCGGTTCCATAGAGGCCCTGAGGGGCGTATCCCTCCGCGTGGAGAAGGGCGAGGTTGTCGGCCTCCTGGGGCCGAACGCGAGCGGGAAGACCACCCTCCTGAAGCTCGTCATGGGCTTCATGAGGCCCGATGAGGGCTCCGTCCGCGTCCTCGGGCGGGACCCCTACGAGGAGCCAGCCGTGAGAGCCAGGGTGGGCTACGTGCCGGAGGAGGTGCTCCTCTACGATTCCCTGACCGTGAGGGAGTTCCTCTACTTCCTCGGCAGGATGAGGAGGATGGACCCGAGCACCTACATGGATAGGGTTAGGATTCTGACCACGGTCTTCGAGATGGAGGACAAGCTCGACTGCCTCATAGGCTCGTTATCGAGAGGGGATAAGCAGAGGCTGGCCGTTATAGGGGCCCTGATGCACGAGCCCGAGGTCCTCGTCCTCGACGAGCCCATCATGGGCCTCGACCCGGTGGCGGCCAGGGTCTTCAAGGAGATAACGCTGGAGCTCAAGGGGCGCGGGAGGGGCATCCTCATGTCAACGCACGTCCTGGAGCTGGCCGAGGCCCTCTGCGACCGCATCTACGTGCTCCACGAGGGGCGCGTGGTGGCTGAGGGGGACGTGAAATCCATAAGAGGGCTCCTCGGCGAGGACAAGAGCCTCGAGGAGGTCTTCCTGAGGCTGACGGAGAAGGACGAGGTGGTGGAGAAGCTCATAGCCGTCCTCAGGGAGGAGTTCTGATGAGGTGGGAGGAGGCCAGGCGTATAGCCAGGATATTCGAGAGAGAGGCCATCTACGGGGCCCACAGGGGCTCGGACCCGACCCTGGATGAGGCTAAGCTCCTCAGGCTGGTGAGGGTAAGCAGGGCCTTCTACACGGCCGAGACGGTGGTGGCCGTCATCCTCATCCTGCTCATGGTATGCCCCCCCGTCCTCCTGGCCGGGCCCGGCGAGCTGGAGCGGGCCGTGAGAAGCTCCACCACCCTGTACGTCATGACGCTGTTCATGCTCGTCTTCATGATGGGTTCCACGGCCACGCTGGCCCTCCAGGAGTTCGGGCACCTCAAGGTGCTCTTCCAGCTCCCGGTGGGGAGGGAGGACCTCAAGAAGGTGATCGCGGCCTACCTGGCACGCGATCTGGGCCCTGTCCTGGCCGTGCCTCCCTTATACGCCCTGATAGTGGCCGAGAGGACGGGCTTCATCTGGTCCTTCCCCCTGCTGGTCCTCTACGGGTATGCCAGCGTCCTCCTGGCCCTGGCGGCCTCCCTCGCCCTCTCCATGGCCCTGTGGAAGAAAAGGGGCCTGACCAGGGGGCTCAGGGCGAGGTTCGCGAGGGCCTTCTGGAACGGCCTCTACGTCCTGGCCATGTTCTCCGTGGGCATACTATACCAGCTCTACGCCTACGCCGAGCACGTTAGGTCAATACTCGGGAGGGCTCCGGGGGCCCGGGCCCCGAGGTTCCTCTACCCCCTATCGGCCTCCGAGCTCGTGTCCTGCAGGACCCCGGCCGAAATAGCCCTGTCGGCTATCGCCTGCCTTGCCTACACCTGCCTTTTCTACGCGGTGTTCGATAGGATGCTCACGGCCTACGCGGATAGGGCGCCCTACATGGTGCATGAGGTAGAGTTCACGCGCGAGGGGCTCGGGAAACCGAGGGTATGGCTCCCGGTGCCGAGGGTCGTGATGGCCCTCAAGGACCTGAGGGTGGCCATGAGGGAGCCCAGGACATCCTACATAATGATACTGCCCGTCTTCTCCGCCCTGAGCTTCATCCCCCTGGTGCTGACGGCCCCATCGCCTGAGGAGCTCAGGACAACCGTCTGCCTCATGTGCATGACCCTCTTCCTCACGGGCTGCCTGGTTTCATCCCTGGTCCCCTACCAGCTCATGGAGCACGAGGGCGGCAGGCTCTGGATACCCCTGTCCTGCTCCCCCAAGAAGGACGTATCGTTCGGCAAGGCCCTCGCCGGGACCCTCGTCTTCTGCTCCTACGCCCTCCCCGTGGCCATCATCTCCTCCCTGGCGGCCGGAGGGGCCTACCTTATCGCCTACGCCGCCTCGGCCATCCTGATAGCCTTCTCGGCCTCCCTCCTCTCCTCCTTCATCATGGTCATGGGGATATCCGCGGATACTAAGGCCGTCAGGATATCGCTCCTCAGGGCCCTGGCCCTCCTCGCTCTATCCGCTGCCCTCAGCCTCCCCCTCCTCGTCCCGCTCTTCTACGCCAGCCCCGAGCAGGTGCCCCTGGTGCTGGAGGCCGAATACCCGCTGGCCCTGGCCGTCTCGGCCGTGGAAGCGGTGGCCGTTTCCGTGCTGAATGAGGTAGCCGCCCGCTGAGAAAAACTTATATACTCTGGATGGATTATCCAGCCAGCCATGAGAGCCAGGGAGACCTGCCTGACGGCCACCATGACGGCCCTCTGCCTCGCCACTAACTACGCCCTCATAGGGCTCCCGAACGTGAAGCTCATGGACCTGCTGGTGTTCGCATCGGGCCTCCTGTTCGGCACGAAGGTGGGCGTGTCGGTTGCCGTGCTGACGTGGCTGATCTACGGGACCCTGAACCCCTACGGCTTCTGCCTGCCCATCC
>CAYNQQ010000114.1:0-3379 GCA_964399385.1 uncultured Candidatus Bathyarchaeia archaeon
TCCTGGCCGATATCTCATAGCTCAGCTCCCTGTAGGGTATGAGGCAGCCGAGGTAGAGCAGGTACCGGGCCATACCGCCATCACCCCTTCTTCCTGGCTATCAGTTCCCCGAAGCCCACCCCCTCGAGAAGGGCCTTGACCTGGTCCGCGTTCGTGGGCGGGAGCGGGGGCAGGCCGTATTTCTCCCTCATCTTCAGCCTCGAGGCCGGTATCTTGTAGGCCAGGCCGACCTGCATTATGGCCGAGCCCACGGCCCTCAGGGCATCAGGGATGTTGCCCTCCCTGGCCGCCAGGTTCCTTATGGCTATGCTTAGATTGGTGAAGCCGACATCACGGGGGCAGCGGTCCACGCACCTGAAGCAGGAGGCGCAGAGCCATATCTCCTTCCCGCTCAGGAGTTCCTCGAGACTCCAAGAGAACCCCCTGAGCCTTGCCTCAGGTTTCTCTTCCCCACTCATTTTGACCGCCCAGGCCCCATATCCCTTTTGGATAAAAAGCTTTCAGCACCTCTGCCCACGATGGCCCCGGTCATCCACGTAATACTTAACAGCCCTGGACGGGCATACCCGCCGGGGGCAGCGGCATGAGCAGGGCCAAGCTCGCGATAGCCGTGGTCCTGGTGGCCGTGGTGGCCCTCATAGCCATGGATGCCGCCGGGAGGATAAACGTGGCCCCCCAGGGGGGAGGGGGCGAGAAGGCCCCTGATTTCACCCTCACGGACATATACGGAAACAAGTTCTCCCTGAGTGACTTCAGGGGGAAGGTGGTCATCCTTGATTTCTTCATGATAAGGTGCGCGCCCTGCAAGGAGCAGGTGAGGGAACTCAAGGAGGTGTTGGCCGAGTACGGGGGCCAGGTGGTCATAATATCGATAAGCGTCGACCCGGGCGATACGGATGAGGCCCTCAGGGCCTACGCCACCGAGAACGGCATGACGTGGAAGGTGGCCAGGGACACGGCCGGCCTGGCCGATAAATACCACATCACGGCCGTCCCGACCCTCGTCCTGATAGACAAGGAGGGCTACATCCGGCACAGGCACGTGGGCCTGACGGACAGCGAGGTCCTGATAGAGGAGGTGGGGGAGCTCCTTGGGTCCTAAGGCCAGGAGGGCCATCAGGCTCCTGCTCCTCGCCCTGGGGCTCGTGCTCATCTGGGCCGGGCTGGGCGATTACACGGTCCTCAGGGCGCTGGTCAGGTTCCTGTGCCCGTCCTGCGTGGGGTTGGCATGAGGAAGGCCAGGAGGAGGATCGCCCAGCTGGCGGCTTTCGCGGCCTGTAATGCTGGTCTCACGGCGGCCCTCAAGACGGGCCTCCCCCTCCCCTTCATGTACTGCCACGGGTGCCCTCTCGCGGCCTTCGCCTGCCCGATAGGGGCCCTCCAGAACCTCGTGGGCATGAGGAGGGCCCCCTTCCTCCTCCTCGGGACGCTCCTGATCGCCTTCCTACTCATGGGCAGGTTGGGCTGTGGCTGGCTCTGCCCCTTCGGGGCCCTCCAGGACCTACTGGCCCGGGGAGGCGGGAAGGAATCGGGCCTCCGGGGCGGCGGCCTCTCGTGGCGCCTCAGGCCGGTCAAGATGCTGGTCCTCGGGGCCCTTGTGCTGGCCTCCTACCTCATGGCCGGCCCGAGCTTCTGCTGGCTCTGCCCGATAGGGGCCCTGTTCGCCGGGATACCGTACCTCATCCTCTACGGGCCCAGGGGCCTCGGGCCAGCCTTCTACATCCACATGGCCGTACTGGCCGCGGTCCTGGCGGCATCCATCAGGGTCCCGAGGTTCTGGTGCCGTTACCTATGCCCGCTCGGGGCCTTAGCCGGCCTCTTCAACAGGATATCGCTCGTCAGGGTGGAGCTGGACGAGGAGGCCTGCGTCAGGTGTCTCGCCTGCCTCGGGGCCTGCCCCATGGGGCTCAGGGAGCTCGGCCAGGTGGGCTTGAGCCCGGAGTGCGTGCTCTGCTGTCTCTGCTCCGAGGTCTGCCCGGCCGGGGCGATCAAACTTACCCTCGGGTGAGAACAGGCAAGCTTATCAGCCGCGGATGGGGAGGGGCTCCAGGTGTTGTGATGGAGGAGTCGGGCTACTCCGGCCGGTTGCTCGAGGCCCTCAAGGCCATAGGCGCCTCGGTGGGCGATAGGATAAAGGTCGTCAAGAAGGGGCTGGTCCTCGAGGGCATTCTCATGCCCAGGCCGGAACTCGGGGACCGGGATTGCCTCGTCATCAAACTCGACAGCGGCTACAACATAGGGGTGAGGTTCGATGAGGGGACCTCCATAGAGAAGGTGGGGCGGGGCCCCGCCCCGGCCTTCGTCAGGCCGCCAGCCCCCAGGGCCAAGAGGGGGGAGCTGCCCGAGGTCGCCCTCATAAGCACGGGAGGGACCATAGCGAGCCGTGTCGAGTACAGGACGGGCGCCGTCAAGCCGGCCCTTGAGGCCGAGGACCTGTACGCTCTCTTCCCAGAGCTCGAGGAGATAGCGGTCGTGAGGGCTGAGGTCCTCTACGCCCTCCTGAGCGAGGACATGAGGCCCGAGAACTGGGCCGGCATGGCGAGGAGGGCCGCCCACCACATAAAGAATGGTGCCGATGGGGTCGTGATAGCCCACGGGACGGATACCATGGCCTACTCGGCGGCCGCCCTCTCCTTCGCCCTGAGGAACCTTCCCGTCCCCGTGGTCTTCGTGGGCTCGCAGAGGTCATCGGATAGGCCGAGCTCCGATGCGGCCCTGAACCTCCTCGGGGCCCTCACGGCTGCCTCTAAAGGCCCGTTCGCCGAGGTCGTCGTGGCCATGCACGAGGACATGAGCGATAGGGCCGTAGCCATACACAGGGGGACGCGGGTCAGGAAGTGCCACACCAGCAGGAGGGATGCCTTCAGGTCCGTGAACGCGCCCCAGCTCGCCAGGGTGGTGAACGGCAGGGTCGAGATGCTGACGGACGATTACGTGAGGCGGGATAAGGAGAGGGAGCTCGAGCTCCTCGCGGGCTTCGAGGAGAAGGTCGCGTTGATCAAGTTCTACCCGGGCTTCGACCCAGGTCTCATAGATTGGCTCGTGGACTCCGGGTACAAGGGCCTGGTGATAGAGGGCACAGGGCTCGGCCACGTGGGCCACTACTGCCTCGAGGCCGTAAGGAGGGCCGTGAGGGAGGGCGTGGTCGTATGCATGACCTCCCAGTGCATCTGGGGCCGCGTGAACATGAAAGTCTACGAGCGGGGGAGGGACCTGCTCTCGGCAGGCGTGCTGCCCCTCGAGGACATGCTGCCCGAGGTGGCGCTCGTCAAGCTCATGTGGGTCCTCGGCTCCCTGACCCAGGACCCCGAGGAGGCCAGGAAGCTCATGCTGAAGCCCTTCGCCGGGGAGATAAGCCCGGTCTCCCCGATAAAGACCA
>CAYNQQ010000115.1:0-3370 GCA_964399385.1 uncultured Candidatus Bathyarchaeia archaeon
CACGGATAGGAACCACGAGCTGGTCGTGAAACTCCTGGCCGAGTGGGAGCTCTCCTTGGACAGCTACATAAGGACGGAGCACCCGGTCCACAAGGAGTTCATAAAGCGCTTCTACGAGCGCGTCTACCGGAACGGCTACGTCTTCGAGAGGGATGAGGAGCTCCCCTACTGCGAGAACTGCAAGCGTTTCCTCCCCGATAGGTTCGTTGAGGGGACCTGCCCCTACTGCGGCTACGAGAGGGCGAGGGGGGACCAGTGCGAGGCCTGCGGGCGCCTCCTCGACCCCGTGAAGCTCGTCAACCCGAGGTGCGCCATCTGCGGCTCGAGACCGGTCGTCAGGAGGACGCGCCACTGGTTCCTGGACCTCACGAGGCTGCAGGAGGCCGTGGAGGAATACGTCCGGTCTAACAGGCGTTTCTCGGATGCCGTCCGCTCCTTCAGCCTCAGGATGCTGGAGGAGGGGCTCAGGCCCCGCTCCATAACGCGCGATACCAGGTGGGGCATAGAGGCGCCCTTCCCGGGGGCCGAGGGCAAGACCATATACTGCTGGTTCGAGGCCGTGCTGGGCTACATATCGGCCACCATAGCCTACTTCAGGTCTAGGGGGCAGCCGGAGCGCTGGGAGGCCTTCTGGAAGGACCCAGATGCCCGCTCCGTGTTCTTCATAGGGAAGGACAACATACCCTTCCACTCCGTCCTCCTCCCGGCCCTGCTCCTCGCCTCGGGTGAGGGCTACAACCTGCCCTGGGATGTCGTCTCCAACGAGTTCCTCCTCTGGGAGGGCGAGAAGTTCTCCAAGAGCAGGAGGGTGGGCATATGGATCGATGAGGCCCTTAAGCTCTTCCCGGCCGATTACTGGCGGTTCGTCCTCGTCTCCATAAGGCCTGAGCTCCGCGATTCCAATTTCACGTGGGAGCAGTTCCTCGAGAAGGTGAACTCCGACCTGAACGATACCATAGGGAACTTCGTGCACAGGACCCTGACCTTCATCTGGAGGCATTTCGGGGGCCGCGTGCCGGAGCCAGGCCCCACGGGCCCCGAGGACGAGGAGGCCATCGTGGTCCTCGAGGAGAAGTTCAAGCAGGCAACAGAGGCGCTCGAGGGCTTCAGGCTGAAATCGGCCCTTAGGGCCGTGGTGGAACTCGCGAGGGAGGGCAATAGGTACCTGAACGAGAGGGAGCCCTGGAGGCTGGTCAAGGAGAGGCCTGAGGAGGCAGCGACCGTCCTCTACGTGGCCTTGAGGTTCGTCAAGGCCCTGGCCGTGCTGCTCGCCCCCTTCACGCCCTCATCGGCCGATAGGCTCTGGCGCATGCTCGGCCTCGAGGGCTCGGTCCACGAGGCACGCTGGGAGGAGGGGCTCGAGCCCCTGGAGCCAGGCCACCAGATCAGGAAGCCGGAGCCCCTTTTCAGGAAGGTGGCCGCCGGGCCCGAGGACCTCAGGAAAGCCCTCGAAAGGCTGAGAGCTTGAGCGGGTGCCTTAAGATAGACCTCCACGTCCATACCTTCTACTCCGGCGATGCCCTCACCAGCCCCGAGGAAGCCGTCCTCTGGGCCGCGAGGGCCGGCCTCGACGGGCTGGCCATCACGGATCACGATACCATGAGGGGGGCCAGGAGGGCCCTGGAGCTCGGCCGCAGGAAGGGCCTCCTCGTCCTCCCGGGCCTGGAGGTCGAGACGAGGGGAGGCCATATCCTCGCCATCTGCCCATCCGAGCCCGTGAGGCCGGGGCTGGGGCTGGAGGAGGCCCTCGATGCCATAAGGGATGCCGGGGGCCTGGCGGTGCTGGCGCACCCCTACTCGCTGCTGGCCCCGAGGTCCTGGACCCGCGAGGGCCTGATGGCCCTCGACGCCATAGAGGTCTTCAACGCGGGCGATATCCTCATGCCCCTCACCAGCAGGCTCGCCCTCAGGCTGGCCGCGAGGCTCGGGAAGCCCATGACGGGCGGGAGCGATGCCCACTCGCCCGAGGCCATAGGGACAGCCTACACGCTCGTCCAGGCCGACCCCGAGCTGGATGAGGTCCTATCGGCCATAGAGAAGGGGCTGGTGAGGCCGGCGGCGAAGCCCTTCAACCCCTGGCTCGTAATCAGGAAATGGGCCATACCGAGCTACTCGCCCTGAGGGCTATCCTTCTTCTCCTCGAGCCTCCCCCAGAACTCCCTGTTCAGCAGGTCCCTTATGGCCACGCGGATGGCCTCGGCACGGCTCGGGTAGTAGCGCTTCTCCACCAGCTTGTCCAGGGCCTCGAGGTAGCTCTCCGGCAGGTAGATCGTTATCAGCCTCATCCCGGCCACCGGGGCACCCATGCCCCCGGGTGCTTTTTCAGCAGCCGTGTTAGGGCCGAGGTAAGAGGAAAACAAAAACTTAATCGGCTTTCAGAGGAAGCGGGCGTCCTGCTTCTACAAGCGCCATCAAAAAACGGGTGCTGATGGGCAGGTCTTTGAAAAAGGATGGCCCATGCTGCTATGTTTAAATCCGGTCCCGGCCCGGCCTTAACGGGGTTGAGGGTCTACATAGAGAGCTACGGCTGTGCCATGAACATGGCGGACGGGAGCCTCATGGCCGAGCTCCTGGCCGAGGCAGGCCACACCATAGTCGGGAGGCCGGAGGAAGCCGACGTCATAATACTGAACACCTGCACGGTCCGCTCCGATACCGAGCGCAGGATGGTGAAGCGTATCAGGGAGCTCCTATCCTATGGCAAGAAGCTGGTCGTCGCGGGCTGTCTCGCCTCCGCCCAGCCGGGCCTGGTCTATAAGATATCCAGGAGCATATCGCTCCTCTCGGCGAGAGCCGTGGAGGCCGTCAGGGAGGTGGTCGAGGCAGACGGGACCGTTTACGTATTAGAGCCGAGGGAGAGGAAGAGGCTCCCGAGACTCCTGAATGGGGTCAGCATAACCATACCGATAGCCGAGGGCTGCCTCGGCTCCTGCGCCTACTGCATAGTCCGGGTGGCGAGAGGCCCCCTCAGGTCCTACAGGCCCGAGGCCATAGTCAGGGCCGTGGAGGAGGCCGTCTCGAGGGGGGCGAGGGAGATAAGGCTCACGGCCCAGGACACGGGCGTCTACGGGCTCGATATAGGGACCAACCTCGCGGAGCTCCTCGGGGCCATATGCGATATAGAGGGGCGCTTCATGGTGAGGGTGGGCATGATGAACCCGAACGCTGCCCTCCGCATCCTCGACGACCTCTTGGAGGCCTACGAGGACCCCAAGATCTACAAGTTCCTCCACCTCCCGGTCCAGACGGGTGATGACCGCCTCCTGAAGGCCATGAGGAGGGGCTACACGGTCCAGGACTTCCTGGCCGTCGTGGAGGCCTTCAGGCGCAGGTTCCCCGACCTCTGCCTGGCCACGGACATAATGGTCGG
>CAYNQQ010000116.1:0-3370 GCA_964399385.1 uncultured Candidatus Bathyarchaeia archaeon
ACCCCGAGGGAGGGCCTCATGGTGAACTCGGGCGGCGGCTTGAGCTCGACCGTGATAGCCTCCCCTACCCTGGGGAAGAGGGGGCTGGCTATCCCCGACCAGTAGCGTGAGAAGCCTCTCCCGAAGGCAGCCAGGGAGAGGCCGAGGTAGGCCAGGGCCACTAAGACGGAGGCCCATACGGGCCTGGCCGGCGGGAGGCGTGAGGCCGAGAGCATGCCTTCTCCTATGGAGAAGGGGTAAATGAACCATATGAAGTCCGCCAAGGGACCTATTTCCTCCCCAAGTCTCGAGGCAAGCGGTACTAAGAGGTTCGCGAGTTGACCGAGCAGGAAGAAGGAAGCCATACAGGCCACAAAGACGGCTGTGTTGAAGGCCCTGGCCAATTTGGCCCTTAGGTTGGCTCCTGACTTCTTCCTGATCACAAGGGCCGAGAGTGCGAAGGAAGCGCCCATGGCCAAGAGCATGGAGGTATATCCGTATAGCACGGCCACAGCGGCCGCCAGGGCCGACTTGAGCACCAAGGCCGATAAGACGCCGTAGGCGAGCGGGACTAGGACCAGCGGCAGGGCATCGCTGGCGGCCGTCAGGAAGGCCAGGGTTCTTATTTCCCGTCTGCGGAGGGGCAGGTGCGTGAGGGGCCTGAAGAGGCCATACTCCTGCGTTATCCAAGAGGAGGAAGCGCATAACATGAACGTGAAGGCCAGGATGGTCGTGGCGTACATGAGGCCAGATGCCCTAACTGCTCCTTCAAGCGTCAGATCCGTGCCGGCCATCAGGAGCGGGCCCACGGAGACCATAGAGACCATCAGGGTGGCCAGAACGCTCAACAAGACGTACCTGAGCCCTGCCTGCCTCACGCTCCTCTTCAGCTTCTCCTGGCTGAGGCCTGGGCTCACGGCCTTGATGGAGAAGTAGACCTTCTCGCGGTAGAGGACACTAATCAGATAAGCCAGATCCCTGGGTCTCAGCTCAGGCCCCTCCTCTCAACGCCCTTATGATCTCATAGACCTCGTGGGCCTTGCCGGTCACCTCCAAGAAGACCTCCTCGAGCGATTTATCCTTGGCCATCTCAAGTACTTCCTCGACGGCCCCCTCTACGATCACGCGCCCCCTGTGGAGTATCACTATCCTATCGCATATCGCTTCGGCCAGCTCGAGTATATGGGTCGAGAAGAGGATGGAGTGGCCCCTGTCCCTCATGTCGTAGAGGATCTCCTTGAATACTCTGGCCACGGCCGGGTCGAGGCCCGTCATGGGCTCGTCCAGCAGGAGCAGGTCGGGTTCGTGGAGCAGGGCGGCTATTATGGCTACCTTCTGCCTATTCCCCCTCGATAAAGAGCCTATGAGGTCGTACATCCTGTCCTTCAGGCCGAAGGATGAGGCCAGTACATCGAGTTTCTCCACGTAGGCCACCGGGTCCATGCGCCTTATCCTGGCCAAGAGGTCGAAGAACTCCTTGGGCGTCAGGGATTCGTAGAGGGCGAGTTCCTCGGGCACGTAGCTCACCCGGGCCCTGACGCTCGGGTCCTCATAGGGGTCAGCCCCCAAAACGGACACGTGGCCTGCGTCCGGCTTCATGAAGCCCATGAAGAGCTTTATGAGCGTCGTCTTCCCGGACCCGTTCGGGCCCAGCAGGCCTACTATCTCGCCTCTCCTGAGTTCCAGAGATACGTCATCGAGGGCCCTGATGGACCCGTAGTACTTTGATACATGCTCGGCCATGGCTGCTCGCTCGCCCATGAGCATCCCGGCCTGACGGGCCTCGAGGGCCTCTTAAATCTTAGCCCCACCCTGGAGCATAGAACACGCTTAAGAACTCGGGGACTGACTAACAGACGGCCATGTCGGTTCAGATAAAAGACGAACACGGGGAATTCCTCGTCAAGTTGGCCAGGGAGGCCATAGAGACCTACTTGAGGGACCGGGAGGTCCTGAGGCCTCCCGAGGATACGCCCGAGGAGCTGTGGGAGCCCATGGGGGTCTTCGTTACCCTGAACAAGCTCGTTGGTCGCCGGAAGGTCCTTAGGGGTTGTATAGGCTTCCCCTACCCCGAGAAACCGCTCGTCAGGGCCACCATAGAGGCCGCCATAGCCTCCGCCACCGAGGACCCGAGGTTCCCGCCCGTGGAGCTGGAGGAGATGGACGAGATACTGGTGGAGGTGAGCATCCTCACGAGGCCCGAGCTCATCGAGGTGGAGGACCCGAGGGATTACCCGAAGGCCATAAGGGTGGGCCGGGACGGCCTGATAGTGGAGAGGGGCATTTTCAGGGGCCTCCTCCTCCCCCAGGTCCCCGTCGAATGGGGATGGGATGAGGAGACCTTCCTGAGCCAGTGCTGCATGAAGGCAGGCCTCTACCCTGACGCCTGGCTTGATAGGGAGACCCGCATCTACCGATTCCAGGCTCTCGTCTTCGAGGAGGAAGAACCGAGGGGCCACGTGAGGCGGAGGGAACTCGGCTAAGGCTGGCGGTCCTCAGGCCCTCTTGACCAGCTTCAGCAGGTAGAATATGCCGGAGAGCTTGCGGAAGAAAACCGGCCTAAGGTCGCTGGGCAGGCTCCTCAGCGGGAGGTCATGGCGCCCGAGGAGGTGCTCAATGGGCGTTATCTGCTCGAAGATGACCACACTCCCGCCCTCGGAGGGGGAGACATATCCTCGGGCGCCACCCCCCGGTATTTCAGCCTACCTGAGCCTCCTCAGCTTGGCCACGAAGAGGCCCCCAGTGTCGTTCAGGTGCGGGTAGAAGCGGGCGCAGTAGGCCAGGTCCGGGTGGAGTTCACGGCCAGCCCACTCCGTCAGGCCGGGGCAGTACTTAAGCCCCTCCAGCTCTATGGGCTCGACCCTGAGCCCCTCCACCTGCCTCAGGACGTAGTCGACCACGAGCTCGTTCTCCTCTGGCGCGAAGGTGCAGGTCGAGTAGACTACTATGCCGCCGGGCCTCACCAGCCTGACGGCCCTCAGGAGCAGGCCCCTCTGGAGCCTGTGTAGGTGCCAGTAGAAGCCCGGCCTGAGGTTCCTGAGGGCCCCGTAATCCTTCCTTATGACGCCCTCACAGCTACAGGGGGCATCCACGAGCACCTTATCGAACTGGTGGGCGAGCGGGAACCTACGGCCATCGTACATGGTTATGCTCATGTTGAGGACGCCCAGCCTCTCGTAGTTGTCCCTCAGAAGGGATATGCGCTCGAGGCTTATGTCGTTCGCGACCACATGGCCCGTGTTCTCGAGCATCTGGGATATCTGGGTGGCCTTGCTGCCGGGGGCCGCGCAGAGGTCGAGGACGAGCTCCCCCGGCTCGAGTTCCATGAGGACGGGCGGTATCATGGATACCTCCTCCTGAGGGTGGATGAGGCCGAGGAAGTACTCGAGGA
>CAYNQQ010000117.1:0-3305 GCA_964399385.1 uncultured Candidatus Bathyarchaeia archaeon
GGATGGCCCCGGCCGAGGCCATTATGAAGTATTTCCAGGCGGCCTCAAGGGCCTCGTCCTTGAACTCCCCCATGGCCACCAGGGCGTAGGCAGCTAAGCACATGATCTCCCAGAAGACGTATAGGGTTAGCAGGTCGCCCGAGAGGGAGACGCCCACCATCCCGGCCATTAGGGCCGTGAAGGCCACGCAGTAACCTGGCGATATGGGTCCCTCCCCCAGGGCGTAAATAGAGGTTAAAGCGGATAGCAGGAGGGCCGTTAAAGCCATGAAAAAGCCAGCTCTATCCAGGAGGAGGCAGGTCCCAACGCCAAATTCACCGTACGTAATCGCTCTCGGCCACATCTCAGATGAGGCCCCATAGGAATAGGCCATTAGGGTCAAGCAGGCCAGGGAGCAGGCCAGGGTGAAGGCGTGGGAGAGCCTCCAGAGGCCTCTCCTATGGCTGGCCAGGTCTATGAAAGGCGAGGCGATCAGGAAGGCCACGAGCAAGTAGAGCACGTGAGGTAAATCCACGTAATCACCCCCTCAGGCGCCTCAGCTTCCAGGCGTCTACTGTCCCTAACCGCTTATAGACGGCCAAGGCCAGGGCCAGGCCGAAGGCCGCGATACAGCCCCCTATCGCGAGCACTATTATTATCAGGACCCCGATGAGGGGGTCGGCCTTCCCCGGGCCGGCCATGGCCGAGAAGGAGGCGAAGGAGAGGCAGGCCGCGTTTACGAGCACCTCGAGGGCTATTATTAGCCTTATGAGGTTCCTCTTGGACGCGAGGCCGTAGATGCCTATGGCGAGTAAGGCTATCGAGCACGCGAAGAGCACTTCTGGCCCCGTCATGTTCTCCTCCTCCAAAGCCTGACCGCTGATATGCAGGCGGCTGCCGTGAGGACGACGAGGCTCGCCTGGGCGATGAGGTCGGGGAACCTATCGCCCCACATGAGGTAGATGAGCCCTCTGTCCGCCTCGGCGGGGGTCATGGAGAAGGCCGGCCCCCCGTACGAGAAAGCCGGGAAGCCCTGCAGGACCAGAGCGGTCATCAGGGCGGAGAGCACGATCAGGACCAGGATGGCCCCGAGGAGGGAAGGAACGTGCTCTCTCATGCCCCCTCGCCTCCCACGAACATTATGGCCGTGATGAGCAGTATTATCACGGCCCCGCCGTAGACGAGGAGGTGGAAGATGGCCACGTAGGGCGCCAGGAACAGCCAGTATACTATGCCCATACAGATGAACATTATGGCGAGCCCTATTATCGCGTTTAAGAGCTTCCTGGCCTCCAGAGCGGATAAGGCCGTTGCGATCAATATCACCGCCAGGGCGAGCGCGACCGCTTCCGTTCTCCCCACCGCCGGGGCTATGCCCTCCTGCCTTCTTAAAGCTTATACTTACCTCTGTGACGTTAGTTCTGGGCGGGAGATTTGGCAGGAGGGCCTTATTCCCTGGGCATAGTCCTTATTTCCTCGCTCGCGATAGCGGCCCTGATCTACCTGGCCGGGAGGCTCGTGGCCCCCAAGGGCGAGATGTCGGAGGATCGCCTCCTGCCCTACGCCTGTGGCGAAGAGATGCCGCCTGTCAGGCCGAAGATGGATATGTCGAGGTTCTTCACCTACGTCCTCCTCTTCTTGGCCTTCGACATAACGGTCCCCATAGTGGCCCTCGCCATCCTGGGCCACTACATCCAGGCCATACTGTATTTAGTGGTCATCCTGTTCGCCATCCTGACGCCAGCCCTCTACCTGCGCGAGATGACGAGGGGGTGATGGCTTGGGGCTGATCGGGTGGGCCAGGTCGTCCTCGCCCTGGATTCTCCACTTCAACACGGGGGCCTGTAACGCGTGCGATATAGAGGTCGTGGCCGCCCTCACGCCCAGGTTCGATATAGAGCGCTTCGGGGCCCTTAAGGTCGGTAGCCCGAGGCACGCGGACGTATTGGTCGTCACGGGGCCCGTGACCCGGGAGTCGATGCCCAGGCTGATACGCATATACGAGCAGATGCCGGAGCCCAAGCTGGTCATAGCCGTCGGGGCCTGCGCCATAAGCGGTGGTGTCTTCGCCGGCTGCTACAACGTATGCGGCGGGGCCTGCAACGTCCTCCCGAAGGTGGATGTCCTCGTGCCCGGCTGCCCCCCGAAGCCCGAGGCCATAATAGATGGCCTGAACAAGGCCCTCGAGATACTGAGGAGCTCGAGGGGGCGGTAGCTTGAGCCTGTTGGACCTCCTGGCCCTATTCTTCTTCCCGGGCTATGCCTTCCTCTTCCTCATGGCCTTCTTCCTGGAGTGGGTGGACAGGAAGACCCTGGCCAGAATCCAGGACCGCTACGGCCCCCTCCTCGTGGGCCCGGCTGGCCTGCTCCAGCCCATCGCGGATTTCATAAAGCTGCTCTCCAAGGAGGATATCGTGCCCGAGGGGGCCAGCAGGCCCGTCCTGACGGTGGCCCCGATACTCATGATGGCCCTCCCCCTCACGGCCCTGTTCTTCATACCCATGAACGGGAGGGAGGCCCTCGTCTCCTTCGAGGGCGACCTCATAATCACATTATTCGTGTTGATCATGATGGCCCTTCTCGTCTTCCTCACGGGCTGGTCCTCGGCTAATACCTTCGCGGCCGAGGGGGCCATGAGGTCCGCTCTCCAGATGCTCAGCTACGAGATACCGCTCGCCCTCGTGGCCATCTGCCCGGCCCTCGTGGCCGGGAGTCTCTCGATAAGCCGGATATACGCGAGCCAGGCGGAGGTAGGGCTGCCCTTCCTGGCCTTTGCTCCTCCCTGCGGCTTCCTCTCCTTCCTCATATTCCTCCTGTGCTCCCTGGCGGAGCTCGAGAGGGTTCCCTTCGATGCCCCCGAGGCTGAGACGGAGATAGTGGCGGGGTGGATGACGGAGCTCACGGGCAGGAGGCTGGCCCTCATAAGGCTCGGGAGGAACTTCTGCTTCCTCCTCATGGCCAGCCTCATGGCGAGTCTCTACCTCGGGGACCCGGTCACGTACAGGATAGCCTGGCTCGCCCCCCTGGCCTTCGCGCTCAAGGTGCTGCTCTGCGCCATGCTCATGTCCTTCGTGAGAGGCATAATGGCGAGGCTCAGGATAGACCAGACCCTAAAGGCCTTCTGGACCTATATAACGCCCGTGGCCGTCCTCACCCTCCTATCCACTAAGATAGCATTAACTCTATTGTGAACCCCCCAGCTGGCGGGTGGCGTTCGGCATCATGCCGAGCACGAGGTCGCCAGCGTCCCTCACGACCCTGCTGAACCTCTTGGTCGGCTCTATCGCCCCCCTCGGGCAGCTCTCGGCGCACTGGAAGCAGAATAT
>CAYNQQ010000118.1:0-3284 GCA_964399385.1 uncultured Candidatus Bathyarchaeia archaeon
AGGTACGGCTACGGCAAGTACGATAACGTGATAACGGCCCTGGAGATGGAGAGGCTCCACGTGGCAGCCGGGCCGACGAGGGGCGTGATAAGGAGGGCGTCCGACGGCAGGGTGCCCAAGAGCGTGGCCTTCATACAGTGCGTGGGCTCGAGGGACATCACGCGCTACCCGTACTGCTCGGGGATATGCTGCATGTACTCCATAAAGAACGCCGTGCTCCTGAAGGAGAAGCACCCCGAGACGGAGGTCTACATACTCTATACTGATATGAGGACGAACTTCAAGGGTTACGAGGAATTCTACAATAGGGCGAAAGAACTCGGGATAAAATTCATAAGGATCGACCTCGAGAAGAGGCAGGTCATCGAGGACCCGGAGACGAAGAACCTCATAATAAAGGCCGAGACGGAGGAGGGCGAGCCCGTAGAACTCGAGGTCGAGATGGTGGTCCTCGCCTCGGCCATGGTACCGAAGGAGGGCGTGAGGGATCTGGCCCGCCTCCTCGGGGTATCCGTTGGCCCGGATGGCTTCCTCATGGAGGCCCATCCCAAGCTCAGGCCCGTGGAGACGCTCGTCGATGGCGTCTTCATAGCGGGCTGCTGCCAGGGGCCAAAGGACATACAGTTCTCGGTGGCCCAGGGGGCGGCGGCAGCCGTCAAGGCAGCCGAGATACTCTCTAAGAAGGCCCTGGAGATAGAGCCCCTGGTCGCGACCGTGGACGAGGAGCGCTGCCGGGGCTGCGGCCGCTGCGAGGAGGTATGCGAGTTCGGGGCCATAGAGGTCGTGGAGAAGGAGGGGCGCCTCGTGGCGGAGGTGAACAAGGCGATATGCAAGGGCTGCGGGGCCTGCTCTGTCAGGTGCCCGACGGGGGCCGTGAAGGTCAGCAACTTCGGGCCGGAGCAGATAAGAGCACAGGCTATCGCGGCCGTGGGGAGGTGATGTCATGGGCGAGCGCGAGGAGCCGCGTATCGGGGTTTTCGTCTGCCACTGTGGCCTTAACATAGCCGGCGTCGTTGACGTGGAGGAAGTAACAGAGTACGCCAAGAAGCTCCCAGGGGTCGTCTACGCGACTCATTACCGTTATATGTGTGCCGACCCCGGGCAGAAGCTCATAAAGGATGCCATAAAGGAATATAAGCTCAACAGGGTGGTCGTGGCCGCCTGCTCCCCGAGGCTTCACGAGCCTACCTTCAGGCGTTGTGTGGCCGAGGCAGGGCTAAACCCGTATTTGTTCGAGATGGCTAACATACGAGAGCACTGCTCCTGGTGCCATCCACATGAGCCTGAGAAGGCAACGGAGAAGGCCAAGGACCTCATACGCATGGCCGTCGCGAGGGCCAGGCTGCTCGAGCCCCTCAAGACGATAAAGGTCCCGGTGACGAGGAGGGCCGTCGTCATAGGAGGGGGCATAGCTGGCATTAATGCCGCCCTTGACCTCGCTAACCTCGGTTTCGAGGTCTACCTGATCGAGAGGGAACCGTCTATCGGGGGCCACATGGCTCAGCTCGACAAGACCTTCCCGACCCTGGACTGTGCGGCCTGCATACTCACACCGAAGATGGTTGACGTGGCGAGGCACCCGAACATAAAGCTCATCACGTATGCGGAGGTGGTGGGCCTCGAGGGCTACATAGGGAACTACAAGGTGAGGGTGCTGAAGAAGCCGCGTTATGTAGATGAGTCCAAGTGCACGGGCTGCGGGATATGTGCTGAGCACTGCCCGATAGAGGTCCCGAACGAGTTCGACATGGGCATGACGGTCCGCAAGGCCATATACGTGCCCTTCCCGCAGGCCGTGCCCCTCAAGTACACGATAGATTACGAGAACTGCGTGAGGTGCGAGCTCTGCTCGAGGGTGTGCCAGGCCGGCGCCATAGACTTCAGCCAGCAGCCCGAGGAGATAGAGCTCGACGTGGGGATAATCGTGGTGGCCACGGGCTTCGATATCTACCTGCCCACCGACATGCCCGAGCTCGGCTACGGGCGTTACCCGGACGTGCTGGTGGGCCTCGAGTTCGAGCGCTTGCTCAACGCGGCGGGCCCGACCGGGGGCCACATAGCGAGGCCCTCCGATGGCAAGGAGCCCAAGCGCATAGTCTTCATACAGTGCGTGGGCTCGAGGGGGACGGGCAAGTTCGTGTACTGCTCCGGGTTCTGCTGCATGTACTCCATAAAGCAGGCCGTTCTGGCGAAGGAACGCATACCCGATGCCGAGGTCTACATACTCTATACTGATATGAGGACGAACTTCAAGGGTTACGAGGAATTCTACAATAGGGCGAAAGAACTCGGGATAAAATTCATCAGGGTGGACCTCTCGGGGCGACGCGTTGAACAGGACCCGGAGACCGGGGAGCTCGTGGTCAGGGCCGTGACGGAGGGAGGTAAGCCCGTCGAGGTGAGAGCCGATATGGTGGTCCTCGCCAGCACGGCCGTCCCGAGGAAGGATGCGCTGGAGCTGGCCAGGAAGCTGAACATACCCCTCGGCCCAAACGGCTTCTTCATGGAGGCCCATCCCAAGCTCAGGCCCGTCGACACGGCCATGGATGGCATCTTCTTGGCGGGGGCCTGCCAGGGCCTGAAGGACATACCCTACTCCGTCAGCCAGGGCTCGGCGGCGGCCGCGAGGGCGGCCACCATACTCTTCAAGGACGAGGTGGAATCCGAGGCCATAACAGCCGTGGTGGACCCGGAGAAATGCATAGGATGCGGCCTCTGCGTTGAGATATGCCCGTTCGGGGCCCCGGTCCTCGAGGGGAGGAAGGCGAGGATAGTAGAGGTCATCTGCAAGGGCTGCGGGACCTGCGCTGCCTCATGTCCCCGCGGTGCGATAACCATGAGGCATTTCACCGACGAGCAGATATTGGCCCAGGTGGAAGCTCTTCTCCCGGCCACCTGAAAATAAGGCTTTTAACGCTCTCTCCACCCCAGCCCTGGTGCCCTGAGCATGGCCGCTGGCAAAGTGGGAACGGGAGGACCAGGGGGCCCGGGGGGAGCCGAGGAGCCGCGTATCGGGGTTTTCGTCTGCCACTGCGGCCTGAACATAGCTGGCGTCGTTGACGTCGAGGAGGTAACCGAGTACGCTAAGAAGCTACCGGGCGTCGTTTACGCCACCCATTACCGTTATATGTGTGCTGACCCCGGGCAGAAGCTCATAAAAGACGCCATAAAGGAATACAAGCTCAACAGGGTGGTCGTGGCGGCTTGCTCCCCGAGGCTTCACGAGCCCACCTTCAGGCGTTGTGTGGCCGAGGCAGGGCTAAACCCGTATTTGTTCGAGATGG
>CAYNQQ010000119.1:0-3271 GCA_964399385.1 uncultured Candidatus Bathyarchaeia archaeon
ATACAGGGCATAGGCTTCAGGCCCTTCGTCTACAGGCTCGCGGTCAGGAGGGGCCTAAAAGGCCGGGTGCTCAACCTCGGGGATGCTGGCGTCAGGATAGAGCTCTACGGGCCGGAGGAGGCCATAAGGGATTTCCTGAGGGCCCTTGTGGCCGAGAAACCCCCGATCGCGAGGTACGACAGGCTCGATGTGGAATGGTCCGAGGCTGGCGGGGAGGCCCCGGGTGGGTTCTACATAGCCCCCAGCGACCTCCGGGCGAGCGGGAGGGAGTTCTCCATAATACCCCCGGACATAGCCGTCTGCGACGAATGCCTCAGGGAGATCTATGACCCATCGGACAGGCACTACATGTACCCCTTCACGTGCTGTGCCTCCTGCGGGCCCAGGTTCACCATAATGGTCAGCCTGCCCTACGACCGCGAGAGGACCACCATGGCGGAGTTCCCCATGTGCGATTTCTGCTCGAGGGAGTTCAACGACCCGCTCGATAGGCGCTTCAACGCCCAGACCATATGCTGCCCCCTCTGCGGGCCCAGGATGGCCCTCTACGACCGTGATGGCGAGCTCCTGGAGTGCGGGGACCCCCTGGCCGAGGCAGGACGCCTCCTGAGGGAGGGCCGGATCCTGGCCGTCAAGGGGATAGGGGGCTTCCACCTGGCCGTCAGGGCAGACGATGATGATGCTGTCTCGGAGCTCAGGTCCCGCAGGAGGAAGCCCAGGAAGCCCCTGGCCGTGATGAGCCTGACGCTCGAGGACGTGAGGAAGTACGCCATCCTCACGGAAGAGGAGGAGGCCCTCCTCAGGTCCCCGGCGAGGCCCATAGTCGTGCTGAGGAAGGCAAGCCCCTTCCCGCTCTCGGAGCTCGTCTCGCCCGGCCTCCACACGGTGGGCGTCATGCTGCCCTACTCGGGCATACACCACCTACTGCTCCACCACGCCCGCGTCCCGGCGGCCGTCATGACGAGCGCCAACCTCCCCGGCCAGCCCATGGTCATAGATAACGAGACGGCCCTCAGGGAGCTCGGCCGGATGGCGGATTACATCCTCGTCCACAACAGGGCCATCTGGGCCAGGTGCGATGACTCCGTGGTGAGGCTGGTGGACGGGAAGCCCGTTTTCCTCAGGCGCTCGAGGGGCTATGTCCCCATGCCCGTGGAGATGCCCTTCAGGGCCAGGGGGGCCGTGGTGGCCGTTGGGCCCGAGCTCTGCTCCACGGGGGCCGTGCTGAGGGGCGGCAGGTGCTACCCGACCCAGCACATAGGGGATGTGGAGACTCTCGAGACCCTCGAGTTCCTGGAGGAGGCCATAGAGCACATGGCCGGGCTCCTCAGGCTCGGGCAGATCTCGGCCGTGGCCTGCGATATGCACCCGCTCTTCCTCTCGAGGCGTCTCGCACTCGAGCTGGCCGAGCGCCACGGGGCAGAGCTCATCGAGGTCCAGCACCACCACGCCCACCTGGCCTCCCTCATGGTCGAGAGGGGCGTAAGGCCTGGGGAGGAAATCCTGGGCCTCGCGTGCGATGGCGTGGGCTACGGCCCCGACGGGACGGCCTGGGGAGGTGAGCTCCTCCTGGCCAGCTACGAGGGCTTCGAGAGGCTTGGCCACCTCGAGCCCCAGCCCATGCCCGGCGGCGATGCCTGCGCGGTCTGGTACGGCAGGATGCTCCAGGCCATCCTCCACGGGCACCTCGATGAGGATGAGCTGAGGTCCTTCCTGGTCCGGGAGAGGATAAAGGGCTTCAAGCACGGGGCCAGGGAGGTGGACGCCGTTTTCTCCCAGCTCAGGAGGGGCCTCAACGTTCCCCTCACGACCAGCACCGGGAGGCTCCTCGATGCCGTGGCCTGCCTCCTCGGGATATGCTATAAAAGGACCTACGAGGGCGAGGGAGCCATGCTCCTCGAGGCCGCGGCCTCTAAAGGGAGGCCGGGCAGGATATCGATAGAGGCGCCGGTGGAGAAGAGGGGCGGCCTCCTGGTCCTCAGGACCTCGGAGATGGTCCTCCAGGCCTACCTGGCGCTGAAATCAGGCGGGAGGGTGGAGGACATAGCCCTCGCCTTCCTCCTCTCCCTCGCTGAGGGCCTGGCCGAAATGGCCCTTAGGGCCGCGGAGGAAACCGGCATCAGGACCGTGGGCTTCACGGGCGGGGTGGCCTACAACGACATAATCACCAGGGCCCTCAGGACCCGCCTGGAGGCCGAGGGCCTTAGGTTCCTGAGGCACACAGAGCTCCCGTGCGGTGACGGGGGCATATCGGTGGGCCAGGCCGCCGTCGCGGCCGTTAGGGCAGGCCTCATCTCCTGAGCGACAGGGCCCCGCCCCCGGTAATCGCCCGGGAAGCTTTATATTCCCGTGCTCGGGCCGGTTTGAGGGCAACGGATTTGGCTGTTTACCTGTTCCGCATCTTCGGCTCGACCTGCGTGGGCGTCTACGCCCTGGCGACGGACAAAGTCCTGATACTGCCCAGGCAGGTCCCCGAGCACCGCTCCCGGGTGCTGGCAGAGTGGCTCGGCGTCCCCGTCATAAAGACCAGCATAGGCGGCTCTGTCCTCATAGGCCCCCTGGCCTGCGGGAACTCGAACGGGCTCCTGCTCCCCCACACCATAACCGATGAGGAGCTCAGGGCCCTAAGCCCCCTCGAGGAGGAGGGCGTCGCCCTCGGCGTGATGGAGATGACGCCCGTTACGGCCTTCGGGAACCTCGTCCTCGCGAACGACAGGGGGGCCATAGTCCACCCGAGGTTCGGGAGGAAGACCATGAGGGCCATGGAGGATGTCCTGGGCGTCGAGGTGGTCAGGGGGACGATAGCGGGTCTCCCCTATGTGGGCTCCCTCGCCAGGGCCACGAATAAGGGCGTCCTGGCCCACCCCGGCATAAGGCCGGATGAGAAGGAGCTCATAGAGGATGTCCTTAAGGTCCCGGTGGAGACGGGCACCGTGAACTCAGGGGTCCGCATGGTCTCGATAGGGCTGATAGCCAACGACAGGGCGGCCGTGGCCGGCTTCGCCACCACTGGCCGAGAGATGGCCGTCATAGGTAAGGGCCTCGGCGTGGCCTGATGGCCAGGCCCCTAAGGGCTTCTCCCGTGGGGCCTGCGGAACTCAAGGACGTAGTAGGGCCATACGGGCATGAACCTGAAGGGCAGGATGTCCCAGGAGACCCTGACATCCTCTGCCTCGTCCGGGACCTCGTCCACAGGCGGCTCACTCGCGTAGAGGATGTTGGTCCTGAGGAGGAAGCGGCCCGCGAGGCTCTTCCTCATCCTCGGCTCGAG
>CAYNQQ010000120.1:0-3224 GCA_964399385.1 uncultured Candidatus Bathyarchaeia archaeon
AGGGTCATAATGACGGACGTGAACGAGAGGGCCGTCTGGCTCGCGAGGAAGAACGTAGAACGCAACCTTGTGTCCTCGAACGCCGAGGTTAGGCAGGGCTTCCTCTACGAGGCCGTCGAGGGCCTCGAGTTCGACGTGATACTCTCCAACCCGCCCATAGCCGCCGGCATGAGGGTGGTGGAGGCCCTCATAAAGGGGGCGCACGAGAGGCTGAGGCCCGGCGGCTCCCTCCAGATAGTCGTGAGGTCGAAGCTGAGCTCCCGGCCCAGGTCCTTCATGGAGGAGGCCTTCGGCGAGGTCGAGGTGGTCGAGAGGAAGAGCGGCTACCGCGTCCTGAAGTCCATTAAGAGGTGAGGTAAGTCCTAAATACGCCCCCCACGTGTCGGGCCTGAGGTGGGGGATGATGGCCTTGAGCAAGGCCGAGGGACTGAGGAAGAAGCTCCAGGCAGCCATAGAGGCCTTCAGGGACGAGAGGATAAGGTGGTTCATAGGGAAGAGCAGGATGCTCGTCGACTCGGGTCTCATATCCCTCGAGAAGATGGACGAACTCGTTCGCTACCTCATGCGGGACGAGATAGAGAGGCACCTGATAATGCACGAGCTCGAGGGAGGCCCTCTCACGGCCGATGAGCTGGCCGAGAGGACGGGAATAGACCTCGGCAGGGTGGAAGAGCACCTCAAGGTCCTCCGCGTCGTGGGGGAGGTCCTCGTATCGGGCGAGAGAGAGGGCAGGACTCTCTATGCCATAAAGAAGCCCGTGGAGGAGCTGATGGAAGAACGCAGGATCTGTCCCTGCGAGACCGTGGTAGCCCTCCTCCACAGGCTCCTCGGCCTCCTGGGGTGATGGGGTTGGGCGAGGAGGCCGGGCGGGGCGGTGAGGAGGCCTTCGAGCCCCTAATAGTGGCCTTCTGCTGCAACTGGTGCTCCTATGCTGGTGCCGACCTGGCCGGGACGAGCAGGATAGAATACCCGACGAACGTCCGCATAATAAGGGTCATGTGCTCGGGTAGGGTGGACCCGATCTTCATACTGGAGGCCTTCAGGCGTGGCGCGGATGGCGTCCTCCTGACGGGCTGCCACCCAGGGGACTGCCACTACATAGACGGGAACCTGAAGGCCGAGATGAGGGCCAGGTACATCAAGATGTGCCTCGAGGAGATAGGGCTCGAGCCCGAGCGCTTCAGGCTCGAGTGGATATCGGCCTCGGAGGGCGTCAGGTTCGCACAGCTCATAAAGGAGTTCACCGATACCGTTAAGAAGCTGGGCCCGAGCCCGCTAAGGAGGAGATGAAGATGGGCGAGGAGCTCAGGTCCCTGCTCAAGGCCGCCAGGGAGGCCTTCTCCGGCGAGAGGGTGAGGTGGCTCCTCGGCCGCTCGAGGCACATAGCCGAGGTCGGCAAGCTAAGCCCGGGGGAGGTGAGGGACCTCATCACGAATATCCTGAGGGAGGAACTCGAGCGGGGGAGGATAATAAGCGAGCTCAGGGAGGAGGGCCCCCTAACGGTCCCCGAGTTGGCCGAGAGGACGGGCCTCCCGAAGCGCAGGATAATGTGGCACCTGATATGCATGATGAAGGAAGGCCGCGTCTCCGTCTGGGGCAAGAAGGGCGATTACTACGCCTTCTCGGTCCCCTGAGCTACCGGCCGGGGGGTGCCCGGTGAGCGGAATTAGCGCGAAAATGGCCGAGGTGAAGGTCAGCTATTGCGTGCAGTGCGGTAAGTGCTCGGGCAGCTGCCCAGCCGCCAAATTCCTTGAGATGAGGCCCAGGAAGATAGTGCTCATGTACCACTTCGGCATGGTAGATGAGCTGGTCGAATCGGGCTGGATATGGATGTGCGCGGACTGCCTGGCCTGTGAGGAGAGGTGCCCGTACGAGGTAGGGCCCCACAGCCTGATAATGGAGCTGAGAGCTTATTGTGCTCGCAAGGGGCTGAAGCTTCCTGCCTACTACAGGCAGGTGGTGAGGAACATCGCTAAGACCGGGTTCGTCCAGGAGCCCATGAGCATCAGGACCAAAGCCCGCGGGCGTGTGGACAGGCGTTCCTTAGGGCTGCCGGAGCCCAAGGGCCCTTCCCGCATAGAGGATTTCGCTGAGAAGGTCAAGAAGCTCCTGGAGGTGAGTATGTCGTGAAAGTGCTCTTGTTCCTCGGCTGCACCGTCCAGACGGAACAGTACGCCTACGAGCTCTCCGTGAGGAGCGTTCTCCCCAAGCTCGGCGTGGAGCTCATCGACATGCCCGAGGCGAACTGCTGTGGCTACCCGGTGAAGAGCATCAGCCCGATGGCCTGGGCCTACATGGCTGGCAGGCTAATGGCCATAGCCGAGCGTGAGGGCCTCCCGTTGCTGACTCTCTGCAACGGCTGCCACCTCAGCCTCACAGAGCTGAAATGGGCCCTGGTTGAGCAGCCCGGCCTCTTGGATAAATTGAACGAACTGCTCGAGCCGGAGGGCCTAAAGCTGGAAGGGAAGATCGAGGTAATTCACGTGCTCGAACTCCTCTACGACAGGTTGGGGCCCGAGACTATAAGAAAGCACTTAGCCCGGGAGCTAAGGGGCCTCAGGCTGGCGGCACATTACGGCTGCCACCTGCTCAGGCCCAGCACGCTCGGGAGGCCAGATGACCCGGAGAACCCCAGGAAGTTAGATGAGCTCATAGAGGCCTTAGGCGCCTCGCCCGTGGATTACTCGGGCAAGCTGGACTGCTGCGGCTCCGGTTTAGCCCCGTTCTACGGCCGGGAGGCCATGAAGATAGTCGGCTGGAAGCTCTTAGAGGCCAGGAAGGCTGGTGTTGACGCCCTGGTCGTGATGTGCCCGTTCTGCATGAAGATGTTAGATGGCAAGCAGGCCGTTGCGAGCCGGCTGGTGGGCCAGGACGTAGGCCTCCCGGTCGTGTATTATACCCAACTCCTCGGCCTGGCCATGGGGATGCCGCCGGGGGAGCTGGGCCTCGAGCTGAACTTAAGCCCCGTGGAAAGGCTGCTCACGAAGATGGGGGTGAAAATGTGAGCAGTGAGAGACCGAGGGCGGCCTTGGTAGTGGGCGGCGGGGTAGCTGGCATCCAGGCGGCACTCGACCTGGCGAGCAGGGGCATCCACGTCTACTTGGTCGAGCGTTCGCCCAGCATAGGCGGGCACATGGCCCAGCTGGACAAGACGTTCCCGACCATGGACTGCTCCATATGTATATTGGCCCCGAAGATGGTGGAGTGCGGGAGGCACCCGGGCA
>CAYNQQ010000121.1:0-3155 GCA_964399385.1 uncultured Candidatus Bathyarchaeia archaeon
CCCTTATGATGACGACCGGTATGCCCTCATCGGCCTGCCCCATGACGAGCTCGGCCGCCGAGGCCAGCTCGTCGGCCACGGCCACCTGCGTCACCCTGAGCGTGTAGCCGAAGAGGTCAACATCGCCCCTCCGGTCCCAGATGGGCTCGAGCCCGGCCACCCCTATGGCCACGTTTATGGTCCCGCGCCTCAGGGGCCTGCCGTGCGTATCGCTTATTATGACGGCTACCTCACGTCCGGTGAGCTGGCGTATGCGCTCCCTTATCCTCCGGGCTGAGGCATCTGGGTCCTCGGGCAGGAGGGCCACCCGGTCCTTGCCGGGGACGTTGGAGCGGTCCACCCCGGCGTTGGCGCAGATGAAGCCGTGCTTGGTCTCGCAGATGAGGTGCCCATCCCCCATCCTCGCTATGGCCTTGCTCTCGCGCAGGACGACCTCCACGAGCCTCGGGTCCTTCCCCATGGCCGAGGCCACGTTCCTCGCGAACTCCGAGGGCTCGATGGCGGATAAATCGACCACGCGCCCCTCCGCCCTCGATACTATTATGTGCGAGACCACTATTATATCGCCGTCCTCTATGCCTATGCCCTCCCTCTCGGCCGCCTCGCATATCAGGGCCCCTATGTCGTCGCCCTCCCCGACGATCGGTATGGTCTCCAGCCCCAGGAGCCTTATCTCCCTCATGGCCCCACGGTGGGGCCCCGGGCCCTTAAATACCCGGGCGGGGTGGCCGAAAGGCTTAAATAGCATGTATTACGAGTCGCCCGGAAAGTATTACGGGAGGGGGGAGGCCTGGAGCCAGCCGTGGTGCTGAGGGGCGTCTCGACCACCTACGAGGGCGAGAAGAGGCCCGCGATAGAGGACATAGACCTCGAGGTCATGAGGGGGGAGCTCCTGGCCGTGATAGGGCCCAACGGGGCCGGGAAGACCACCCTCCTGGAGACCATAAATGGCCTGCTGAGGTCCGAGGGCCTGGTTCGCGTCCTCGGCCTCGACGTGAGGAGGCAGGGCCGTGAGGTGAGGCGCAGGACGGGCTACGTCCCCCAGGACTTCATGGTCCCCCCGGAGACGCCCTTCCTGGCCAGGGATGTGGTCATGATGGGGAGGGTGGCCCGCCTGGGCCCGTTAGGGCGCCCCTCGAGGCGCGATTGGGAGGTCGTGATGTCCGTCATGGAGGAGCTGGGCATAGCCGACCTGGCCGATAGGCCGGTGGGGAAGCTCTCGGGCGGGCAGCAGCAGAAGGTCATGATAGCCAGGGCCCTGGCCAAGGAGCCTGAGCTGCTGCTCCTCGACGAGCCCTTCAGCAGCCTCGATGCCAGGTCGAGGAGGAAGGTCTGCGATATCCTGTCCGACCTCAGGTCGGATAGGGGCGTCACGGCCCTCGTGGTGACGCACGACCTCTCGGCCATGCCGGAGGAATGCGATAGGGTGGTCCTGCTGAACGGGGGCCGCATAACGGCCTGCGGGGAGCCGGATGAGGTCTTCTCCTCGGAGGCCTTCCTCAGGGCCTACGGGCCCGTGAGGGTGGTGAGGCCATGATAGAGCTCCCCTCCGCCCTTCTCCTGAGGGCCATAACGGGCGGCATCCTGGCGGGGGCGCTGTGCTCCATCCTCGGCGTCTTCGCCGTTAGGCTCAAGATGACCTCCATGGGCTTCTGCATGTCCCATGCGGCTTTCGCTGGCGCTGCCCTCGGGGTCCTATTGGCCCTCGACCCCCTGGCCACGGCCCTTGCCTTCGCCCTCGCGACGGCTGCTCTCCTCGGCCCTATCTCCGATAAGGCCAGGCTCCCGGCCGATATAATAGCCGGCATCATGTTCCCCGTGACCATGGCCCTCGCCTTCATATTCATAAGCCTCATGCCCGGCCCCGTGGTCGGTCTTAAGGCCCTGAGCCTCCTCTGGGGCAGCATTCTGACCGTGAGCCCGGCCGACGTGGCCCTCCTGACGGTGCTGATGGCCATAACGCTTTCCTTCCTGGCCCTCTTCTGGAAGGAGATAAACGCCGTCCTCTTTGACCCGAGGATGGCGGAGGCAGATGGCATAAACTCGAGGGCATATATGAATGCCTGCCTGTTCCTGCTCGGGGCCGTGGTGGCCCTATCCCTGAAGCTCGTCGGGGGCCTGCTCGTGTATGCCCTCATAATGAACTCGGCCTCAACGGCCCTCCAGCTCTCCTACGACATGAAGAAGGTATTCCTCATATCGCCCCTGGTGGGGGTGCTGGCCTTCCTGTCCGGCTTCGCCTTATCCATGACCCTCGATTGGCCCATAGGCTCTTCCATAGTCGTGGCCTCCTCCCTCCTGCTCGCCTTCTCCATAGCTTTCTCGCCCAAGAGGAGGAGAGGGTGATGGGAATGGCATCGGCCAGGCCCTTGACAGCCGTGCTCGCGGTGGCCGTCCTGCTGCTATCGCTGTCCAGGGCCACAGGCGCTCCACCAGCCCAGGCGGCCCCAGGGGGCCAGGGCCTCTACGTGGTCTGCATGACCACGGTCCTGGCCTCCATAGTGGAGCAGGTGGGCGGGCCCTACGTTAAGGTCGAGGCCATCGTGCCGGCGGGCTTCTGCCCCGGCCACTACGATATAAAGCCGAGCGATATAGAAGCCGTCAGCAAGGCCGACATAATACTCGGCCACATAGCCAACTTCTCGTGGGTAATGGACCTGCTTAAGGCCGCCGGAAGAAAAGAGACCGACCTCATAATGCTCCACGGGCCCTGGAACACGCCTGAGGGCGCCATATCCTACGTGAAGAACATAACGGACATACTGTGCACCCACCCGAAGACGAACTCCACCATGGCCTCTTACTTCAAGAGCCAGAACGCCACCATCTGCTCGGAGCTCGAGGACCTCGCCCGGGAGTTGAAGAAGAAGGCCGAGGACCTCGGGGTCAGCGAGGTCAAGGTCATCTGCATGCAGTGGCAGGTCCCGTTCGTCTCATGGCTCGGCTTCAACATAACGGCCACCTTCCCACCGCCGGAGCGCATGAGCCCCAAGGACATAGAGAATCTGGTGTCCAAGGGCAAGGAGGAAGGAGTGGCCATAGTGATAGATAACCTGCAGAGCGGGACCGAGGTCGGCACGGAGGTGGCCCGTGAGATAGGGGCCGAGCACGTCGTCCTCACGAACTTCCCGGGCGCCGTCCCGGGCACTAAGACG
>CAYNQQ010000122.1:0-3155 GCA_964399385.1 uncultured Candidatus Bathyarchaeia archaeon
CGCATATGAGGGGCTTGCCCGTCCTCCCGTGGACCTCGTTGAGGTCTATGACGTTGAACCAACTTATGATACAGCCGTTCAGGAGGATAACGTTCACGTCCTTCCTGCCCAAACGCTCGAAGAGCCTTAGGACGGCCTCGGTGGCGTCCAGGCCCCCCACGGTCGCCGTGGAGAGGGCGAAGCCGTCCACGAGCATGTCGGCCCTCACGACCACCCCTGCCAAGATGGACTTCCTCGTGACCTTCCTCCTGAAGCACTCGGCTATCCCCAGTGCCCTGATGCCCTTCTTGAAGTACCTCACCGCCAAGGCCCGTCAGCCCGCAGGCCATCGTTGGCCAGCAAGGTTTAAGCTTGCACCCCCCTCGCCAGGAGCTCCCGGGCCACCCTGACGGACCTCTTACCGCTGGGCCCCCTCTTGGCCAGCTCCCTGAGGTCATCGGGCCCATCTATGTCGAGGGCCAGGGTCCTGGAGTAGTAAACTAGCGTCCTTAAGCCCCTGGCCAGGGCCGAGTTGAGGTGCCTACGGAAGCTTCCAGGCCCGTAGCTCGTCTCAAGCACATCGGGTGGCGAGCGGAGGAGGGCGTTGGTCCCCTTCAGGTCCCTTGAGGGCGCTAACACCACCTGGTGGGCCTTCCCGGCCTTGGCCAGGAACTCGAGGTCTGCCCCGGACACCAAGGGGACGTCTGCGTGGAGCACCAGCACGGCGCCAGCCCCCTCCCTGATGCACCACTTGGTGGCCAGCTCGACAGCCCCGTCCAGGCCCAGTGGCCTGGGCTCGGGGAGAAAGCGGGCCCCGAAGCGCTCCGAGATGGCCCTGACCTTTCCATCAGGGCTCACCACCAAGATGGTTTCCACGCAGCTGGCCTCGCTCAGGGCCGAGAGGACATCTGCCAACATGGCACTCGCCAGCTTCTCCCTATCCCCAGGCCCCAGGAGGCCAGATAGCCTGCTCTTAGAGGCCCTCAGGGGCTTGACGGGCACTACCACGTGCAATTCCCTATTGCCCCCGGATGAGGTCGACCACCAGCTCAGCTAACCTCACCTTGTCTTCTAGCGTCCTCATTATGGTGTTGGTCACTACCACCTTGATGCCGAGGTCCTCTATCCTCTCCTTTAGCCTCCCGTCCACCTCGTCTATCACGAACCAATCTAGGAAGTCCTGGTAGAGCTGAGCGACCCCGTAGGCTGAGACCTCTAGGCCCAGCCCCTCCATCAGCTTGTCCGCTGGCCCCTTGACGGGCTTCCCCCCGACTATCGGGCTGATGCCCACCACGGTAGCTGCCGTCCGCCTGAGAGCCTTCCTGACTCCTCTAACGGCCAGGATGGTGCCTATGCTGACGATGGGATTGCTGGGGCAGACCACCACGCCCTCGGCCTCCTCTATGGCCTCGAGCACGCCGGGTGTTGGCCTGGCCTCCTCCACGCCCTCGAAGCGCACCTCCAGCACCCTGTCCCTGGCCCCCCGCTTCACCAGGTACTCCTGGAAGTGCATGAGGCCCTCGTCCGTCAATATCATGGTCCTCACGGGCTCGTTGGACATGGGCAGCACCCTCACCCTAACGCCCAGGGCCGAGCGTATGCGGTCGGTGACCTCGGCCAACGTGAGGCCCTGCCTGAGCAACATGGTCCTGTAGATGTGGGTGGCCAGGTCTCTATCGCCCAGCTTGAACCAGGTCTCCTGCCCGTAAAGGCCCAGCATCTCAAGGCAGTGGAATGTATCGCCCTTGATGCCCCAGCCCTTCTCCTCGTCCACTATGCCGGCCAAGGTGTAGAGCACGATGTCCACGTCAGGCGATATGTGGAGGCCGTGGAACTCAACGTCGTCCCCTGTGTTCACGATGACCGTTATGTCCTCTGGCTCCACCACCCTGACGAGGCCTTGGAGGAACCTGGCAGCACCTACTCCGCCCGCTAGAGCAACTATCAAGCCCCTTGCCCCCAGCGCTCCCAGTGGACTACTTCTTCTAAGGGCTTGCGGGGCGGGGGCTCAGGCGACTCAGCCGGGAAGCCCAGGGCCACCAGGGCCTGTGGCTCCACGTGGCCCGGCAGGCCCAGCACCTCCCTGACGACCTCCTGGCAGAACAGGGGGGCGCAATACCAACAGGCCCCCAGCCCCAGCACGTGGGCGGCCAACAGGAGGTTCTGGACGGCGGCAGCCACGCTCTGGACGGCCATGGCGTGCTCGGCCCGCCTGCGCCTCTCGTCCGGGTACTCGTGCATGTCCTCCATGGTGAGGCAGGCCAGCACCAAGACGGGCGCCCGCCTGAACCTCCTTATGGACTCCTCCACTAGGGCCCTGGCCACCTCTCCCGGGACGCCATCGGAGAGCAGGTCCCTCTCCCAGGCCTCGCCCATGGCCTTGGCCAGGGCCAGCTTGACCTTGTCGTCCGTGATGACCACGAAGCGCCAGGGCTGTGCGTTGTGGGCCGAGGGGGCCCACCTGGCAGCGTCCAGCACCTTGAGGAGCAGCTCCCTGGGCACCGGCCTCTGCTCCAGGGCCCGCACGCTGCGCCTCTCCCTCAAGACCCTGAGGAAGCCTTCCACGTCCATCCCGATCAAGCTGGCGGGGGCCGGGGATAAATCTTTACCAGAAATCGAGTAGCTACCTTTAAATAGGTACAGGTCTCCCGCCCATCGCCATGAAGCTCAGGGCCAGGACCGTCTCGTTCGTGGGGCTGATGGGCGCCCTCGGCAACGCCCTCTTCATAGCTTCCCAGAGCATCTTCACCACGGGCCAGGTGGCCCTCGACCTATCGCATGTGGCCACCTACATATCGGCCATCTTCGGTGGGCCGGTCGTGGGAGCGCTGGTGGGCATCTTGGTGGGCATAGGCACCGGCATATACTTCGGCTACGTAGGGGGGAGCTTGGGCCTCCTGGGCCTGCTGGGATTACCCACGGGGAAGGCCCTCACCGGCCTGACGGCTGGCCTCATGTCCCGGTCCCTGGGAGAAGGGCCAGGGCCCTTGCCCTCCAGGAAGACGGCCCTGGTGGTGGTGCTCGCCTACGTGCCTGAGTGCTTGTTCACGATATTCTTCTTCAGGGTGCTGGTGCCCCTCTACTGCCCGCCGAGCGTGGCAGCCTTCTTGGTCTCGCTCCTGGTCCCGATACTCGTGAAGGCCTGGATAGAGATAGGCTTCATAGCCGTCCTAGTA
>CAYNQQ010000123.1:0-3131 GCA_964399385.1 uncultured Candidatus Bathyarchaeia archaeon
GGGCTGGGCGGGCCTAACGAAGAAGGACCTGGCCAAATACCCCTTCCTGAAGAAGGCCTCGGAGTTCGTTTCCTCCTTCGGCCTCAGCGTTAGGGATCTGGTGTCCCCGGGCCTCTCCAAGGTGATGGACAGGGCCTTAGAACGCATAGGCGATGCCATAAGGATGGGCAGGGTCAGGCCCGGGCTGGCCGAGGAGGAGGTCGAGATACTCTCGTTCCCGACGGCCATCCTGCTGGTCTCCCTCGTGGGCAACGAGTTCCTGAAGAAGAGGTATGCCCTGGCCGAGGCCAAGAGGGCAGAAGAGCTCCTCGCCTCCGAGCCACCGGAGAAGATAGCGCTGGTGGCCTCAGAGCTCGGCTGGGATTTGGAGCTCACCGAGGTGCCCCTCGGAGGCATGCTCTACGAGTTCTCCCTCGCCCTCAGGGATTACCTCAGGAACGCATCGGGCCTCAAGGACAGGAAGTGGAAGCTCGTGAACAGGCTGGTGAAGTCCGGCCGCGTCCTCATCACCAGGCAGGAGGCCGCGAGACTCCTATCCGAGGAGGTGAGGAGGAAGGTTGAGGGCCTCCTATCGAAAGCGTCCTCCGGCCTGAAGGGGCCCGTGCCCGAGGAATTCGAGGCCTACGTGGAGCAGATCAGGGAGGCCCTGAGCGAGCTCAAGATCGGTGAGGGGCCGAGGATAGAGGATCTCGGGGAAGCCGTCTTCGAGGCCTTCCCCCCGTGCATGAAGGCCATATACAGCGCCCTTAGGGAGAGGAGGCACGTCCCACATGCAGGCCGATTTGCCTTCACGGCCTTCCTCCTTCACGTTGGCATGAGCATAGATGATGTGGTCGATCTCTTCAGGCAAGTGGCGGACTTCAGCGAGAAGATAACCCGTTACCAGGTGGAGCACATAGCTGGCGAGAGGGGCAGCAGGACCCGTTATACGCCCCCGAGCTGCAACACCATGCGTTCTTACGGGCTCTGCGTCGGCGCGGACGAGCTCTGCCAGAAGGTAAGGCACCCCCTCACGTATTACATGCGCAAGCTCAGGGCCCTAAGGAGGAAGCAGAAGGCAGCCGAGAGGGCTGAGGAGGGGGCCGGGGGTGGAGGAGAAGACAGCTAAGTTCCTCAGGTCCCTCTACGCCAGGTATTACGCTTCTAACGGGCCCGTCGAGCCGGAGGACATAGGGCACAGGGAGTTCGCGTTCATGACGTTCGGCGAGAAGCTGGTGATAAGGCATAGGAGCTTCACATCCTACGGCGAGCTAAAGGCCTTCATGGCCAGGCTCGGCCCCTCGGATGCCTTCTATTCCTCAGCCTACTTCCAGAGGCCGGACGAGCCGGATATGAAGGCCAAGGGCTGGCTGGGGGCGGACCTCATATTCGATATAGATGCAGACCACATACCCACCAGCTGCAAGGAGGAGCACGACCTATGGGCCTGCAAGGCCTGCGGCCGCTGGGGAAGAGGCGAGGCCCCGGACGAGTGCCCGGGCTGTGGCTCTAAGGAGATAACGGAGCTCAAGTGGATATGTGATAGATGTATGTCGGCGGCCAGGGAGGAGCTCCTCAAGCTCATAGAGGTCCTGGAGGAGGACCTGGGCGTGAGTAGGCCCGATATGATAGCCTCCTTCTCGGGGCACAGGGGCTTCCACCTCAGGGTGGTCTCGGAGGACCTGAGGGAGCTCGGTCAGGACGAGAGAGGCGAGATAGTGGATTACCTGGCGGCTACGGGGCTCGACCCAGAGGCCCTCGGTATAACACCTGGCTCGAGGCTGGCCCTCGATGAGCCGGGCTGGAGGGGGAGGCTGGCGAGGGCCCTCTACTCCTTCCTCTACAAAGCTGGCGAGAAAGAGCTGAGGGCCGTGGGGCTCAGGAAGAAGGCCATAGAGGCCCTGCTGGCCTCCAAGGATGCTATACTGGACAGCATGGAGCAGGGCAAGCCGGTCTACCTGCCTAAGGGCGTCGGGAGGGCCTCTCTCAGGAAGCTCCTCCTCGCCTGCGCCGGGGAGGCATCCGTCAAGGTGGACCCGGTGGTCACGAGGGACACGCACAGGCTCGTGAGGATGAGCGGGAGCCTGCACGGGAAGACGGGCCTCCTTAAGGTGGACGTGCCCCTCGACGAGGTGGAGGAGTTTGACCCCTTCTGGTCGGCCGTGGCCTTCAGGAAGGGGTGGGCTAAGGTGAGGATAAGGACGGAACTCCCCCTGGTGCCCCCCGTGAGGCTCGCCGATGAGAAATTCGGCCCCTTCGAGCCGGGGGAGGTGGTGGAGCTACCTCTCTACGCCTCCGTCTTCCTCATCTGCAAGGGGGTGGCCGAGCTGGCATGATGTCCTACGAGGAGCTCCTCAAGGCCTGGAGGGGCGAGAGGGAATCGGAGGGCCTATCCAAGCTGCCGGAGGACTTCTACGCCAGGGCCTCCGGCCTCATCTCCGAGCTAAGGGAGAAGCTCAGGATGGCGGACCCGAAGGCCCTCAGGACGAGGCTCGTCAGGAGGGAGCTCGAGAACGTGGAGAAGATGCTCGAGGATATCTTCGGGAGGAGGCTCGAGAAGGTGGTCCGGGGCCTCATGGCCGGGGAACCCCTCGACCTCGAGAAGCTGACGCCGGAGGAGAGGGAGCTCTTCTCCTCGCTCGAGGAGGACTTCAGGTCGGCAAGGAAGTTCTTGGAGGACCTACTGAGGGGCAGCCTGAAGGCCCCCAAGAAGGCCGGGGGCCCGGCGGGGGCCAGGGCCCGGCAGGGGAAGCTCATGCTGGTCCGCATAACAGCCGATATACCTGCCATAGTGGGCTCCGACATGAGGACCCACGGCCCCTTCAAGCGCGGGGACATCGCTTTTATACCGAGGGAGAACGCGATGGCCCTGGTGAGGAAGGGGCTGGCGGTGGAGGTGGAGCTGGCTTGAAGGTCCCGAAGGTCATAAGGACCTACTGCCCGAGGTGCAACAAGCACACCGAGCACGAGGTCAGCCTCTACAAGGCCGGGAGGCGCAGGGCCCTCGCCGAGGGCGAGAGGAGGCACGAATGGCGTAAGAAGGGCTACGGGGGCCAGAAGTACCCGAGGCAGAGGCGTTTCGCCAAGACCACGAAGAAGCAGACGCTCAAGCTGAAGTGCAAGGTCTGCGGCCACATAATACATCGCGAGGG
>CAYNQQ010000124.1:0-3123 GCA_964399385.1 uncultured Candidatus Bathyarchaeia archaeon
GGCCCGTGCCGGTCAGGGAGCTCTTGGCCGACCTTAAGGACCTCTGCGACTTAGTAGTGGACCTCGCCTACTCGTCCTACCTGTTCCACAGCCCTGACCTGGCCAGGGAGGTCCTGGAGTTGGAGGAGCACGCTGAGGACCTGCTCCTGAACCTCGAGGTAAGCCTTATGCTGGCCGCCAGAGCCCCGGATGACGCTCTCGCCCTCGCCCCGATATGGAGGGTCGCGAGCTCGATATCCCGGGTGGTGGACGCGGCAGCCGACATATCCAAGATGGTCCTGAGGGGCGTGGGCCTCCACCCGGCCATAAGGGAGGTCTTCTCCCACACCAAGGAGAGGCTCGTGAGGGCCGTCGTCAGGGAGGGCTCGAAGCTCGCGGGCTCCAAGGTCGGGGAGCTCGACCCCTGGGTCGAGGTCATAGCCATAAAGAGGAACGGGAGCTGGCTCATCAACCCGGAGGACGACGAGGTCCTCATGCCCGGCGATGTCCTGATAGCCAGGGGCTCCCCCGGCGAGGCCGACGAGCTGGTGGAGCTGGCCGAGGGGAATGCCGGTAGGCCCCAGGTGCCGGGGCCGGACGAGAAGATGGTGAGGCTGGCCGACCTCCTGCTCGAGCTCAAGGAGTCCTCGGAGCTGGCCATAGACCTGGCCTACACGGCCCTGCTCCTGAACAGCCGGGAGCTGGCCGAGGAGGTCGTGGGGCTCGAGGAATACGTGGACGAGCTCCACGCCGAGTTCCAGACGGCCCTCATAGCGAGCAAGTTCAACCCCATAGACATAGATGATGTGCTGGCCCTCCTAAGGATAGGCTTCCTCAGCGAGGAGATAGCGGATGCCGCTTACGAGATAGCCACCATCATACTGAAGGGCCTGAGGGCCCACCCGGTCGTCAGGATGGCCATAGAGGAATCGGACGAGCGCGTGGCGATAGTAGAGGTGGCCGAGGGGAGCCCGCTGGTGGGCAAGAAGCTCTCCGAGGCCCGCCTCCCGGAGGAGACGGGCATGTGGGTGGTGGCCATGCGGAGGGGAGGCCGCCTCTTCAGGCCCAAGGGCTCCACCGTCATAGAGCCGGGGGACGTACTGATAGCCGTCGGTTACGCCGAGGGCGAGAAGGACCTGGCCGAGCTGGCGGGGGCCGGGAGGAGCTAAAGGCCGTTAGTACGGTCATCACGGCCATCGGCCTGGGCTCTTGGGCGAAACCGTTATATGATGGCCTCCTCAGGCCGTCGGGTGCTGGGGCTTGTCGGCTGAAAGGCCCATCAGGATCGGCGTGGCGAAATGCGGGAACATAGGCTCCTCCGTCCTCCTCGATATCCTCTTAGACGAGAGGGCCGAGAGGGAGGATATCGTAGTGCGCGTGGTGGGCTCCGGCCCGAAGCTGACGCCCGAGGAGGCCCGTGAGGTGGTATCTAAGCTCCTGGAGTTCAAGCCCGACCTGGTGCTCTTCGCCAGCCCCAACGCGGCCCTCCCGGGCCCGACGGCTGGCCGAGAGCTCCTGGCCGAGGCCGGGGTCCCGACCATAATCATCACGGATGGGCCGGGCAGGAAGGCCGTCAAGGACATAGAGGCCAAGGGCATGGGCTACATAATCGTCCCCGCGGACTCCATGATAGGCGCCAGGAGGGAGTTCCTCGACCCAACGGAGATGGCCATCTACAACGCGGACCTCATCAAGGTCCTGGCCTGCACGGGCGTCTACCACGCCCTGGTGGAGGCCGTAGACAGGGCCATAGAGGACCTGAAGGCCGGTCGTGAGCCGGAGCTCCCGAGGCTCGTCTTAGGCCGTGATGAGGCCGTGGAGGCCGCCCGCTTCACGAACCCCTACGCCAGGGCGAAGGCCATGGCAGCCTACGAGATGGCTGCCAAGGTGGCCGACCTGACCGTGGAGGGCTGCTTCAAGATCAAGGAGTGGGAGCACTACACGCAGGTGGTGGCGGCGGCCCACGAGCTCATGCGCGAGGCTGCCAGGCTGGCCGATGAGGCCAGGGAGATCGAGAAGCAGGGGGACACGGTCTTCAGGGCACCGCACAACAGGAAGGGGAGGCTTCTGAAGAAGACGAGGCTACTGGAGAAGCCGAGGAAGGAAGGCTGATGGCGGGGCTCGGGACCCACGCAACTTATTAAAATAGCGGCTGCCAGCCCACGGCCGGTGGGGCGCTTGGAGGCCAGGAAGCTCGAGGTAGTGCTCGTGACCGGGCGCTCCATCTACCAGGGGACGGGCAAGGAGAGCGGGAAGACCAGCCCCGAGTACGCGGAGGAGGTGAGCTCGTGCTTCATGGACCCCGAGGACGCGAGGGCCCTGGGCGTCAGGGATGGCGACCCCGTGCGGGTCACGACGGATTTCGGCTCCCTGGTGCTAAGGGCGAGGATAGTCGGGGAGGAGAGGCGCCAGAGGGGCGTGATCTTCGTGCCCTACGGCCCCTACGCCAGCATACTGGTCAGCCACGAGACGCACAGCACGGGCATGCCGAGCCTGAAGGGCCTCAGGGCCACGGTGGAGCCTGCCCCGGGCGAGGAGCCCATGAGCATAACAGAGCTCCTGGAGCGCTTCTACGGCCCGAAGAAGCCCTGTGCCTTCTGAGGGGCTCGGTAGCAAGGGGTTTCACTTCACCCCTCCGCACTCGGCAAACTCGTCATCGCCAACCTGGAGGGGAGGTCGGCCGGTAAAAACCCTTCAGCCGTATATGGAGAGTTCCTTCCTCAGCTTCTCTATATCGAGGGCCTCCGATAGGCACATCCTCCTGAAGGCCTTCCTGTTCGGGCTCACGACCTTGAACCTCTTGTGCTCTGCCCTGTGGCATTTCTCGCAGACCCAGATGACCTTGCCCCTGGTCCCCACGTGGTGGGGCTGGAGGTTCCGGGTGGAGCCGCAGAAGGCACAGCGCCTCGGGGGACCGAAGCGCTTCCTCCTCCCCATGATACCCCCTGGTGCTAAACCCCACGGAGTATTCGGGTGGCCTCTTATATAAATGCGATGCCGGCCCCCGAACGGCCGGCAGAAGGCTTATCACACCGCCGCCCGCCCCCAGGGATGTGGTGGCCAAGATGGGCAAGGCAGCCGAGGAACTCAGGCCCTTCTTCGAGCCGAGGTCCATAGCCGTCGTCGGGGCCTCGAGGCACGTGA
>CAYNQQ010000125.1:0-3114 GCA_964399385.1 uncultured Candidatus Bathyarchaeia archaeon
TCTACGAGGGCCTGTGCGAGCTCCTCTCGGCCTTCTTCTGGCAGGAGAACGGCGTGCTGTGGAGCGATGCGGTCGGGAGGCTCAAGGTCTCGGCCTTCGGGGTCTTCAACGTCTTCGAGAGGAAATTCGTGCTCCACACCACGGTCAGGGGGCGCTGCGGCCGCCTGAGGGCCATACTGCCCTGTATAGCACGGGTGGAGGTCAACGGGGAAGAGTGGCTCGTCTTCAACAGCACCTCGGTGCTGCTTAGGGAGGGCTACAAGATACTCGAGCTGGAGCTCGGGCCCCAGGCGCTCGGGCTCCGCGTGGAGGGCATCAGCGGGGGCTGCGTGACGAGGGCCTTCCTGACGAACATAAGCCTCTACCTGACGGTCGATAGCGGGGGGACCAGCGTCCTGACCATCTATGCGGCCGAGAGGGGAATGCCCACGTACGTGGTCTCGTACACGTGGCTGCCCCGCGCGCCGAGCATGAGGGCCTTCAGGGCCTACCGCGGCGATTGCTGGTATTATGATGAGGCGAGGAAGCTCATCTACATAAAGATATGTGGCTACGGCCCGCTCAAGGTCGTGCTGATATGGCTGGGGAGGCCTTTCATGAGGCCCTGGGGGCCGTGGGGCTTCCCCGGCGTGGCCCCGGCTCACCGGGCCTTGGGCACCAACCTGGCCGAGAGGACCCTGAAGACGCCCGTGTAGCCGTCCCAGAGGATTTCGTAATCGGTTATCTCTATCCTCGATCTGTAGAGCGGTGCGTCCAAGACGAGCGTCTCGTACTCGCCCCCCTCCCCGACGAGCGATATACCGTACTTGTCCCTCAGGGCCAAGAGGTCGGCTATGGCCTCCTCGTCCAGCCTGCGGCCGAGCCAGGAGCTATCGAGGCCGTAGGCGAAGACCCCCACGAAGAGGACCTCAAAGCCCTCCTCCAAGAGTTCCCTCAGTATCGATAGCTCGTCCCTGCCCCATAGGGGGGCGTAGCTGGCCAGGCCGAGCTCACGGCATATGCGGTCTATGCGCTCCTTCTGGTACCTTGACCTCACGGCCCCGGAGACCACCCCATCGATATCGAGGCCGGAGAGGGCGGCCTTCAGGTCCTCGAGCTCCTCCTCCCTGACGCCCGAGGTCGCCCTCCTCACGAGGGGTATGCCGAGGGCCTCGGCCACCAGGGGCGTCAGGTGGACGTTGGGGACGTGGAACATCCAGCTATCGGGCCTCCGGGGGAACATGGCCACGAGGTAGGCTACCTCATGGCCCTCCCAGATGGCGTGGTGGAGCGCGAGCATGCCGTCCTTGCCGCCGGATATCAGGGCCGCCAGCCTCAATGCCCGCCTGGTCGAGCGGGCATTCCCAAGCCTTATATCTTGCCCCCGCGATGACGCCTGGGAGAAGAAATGCCCATGAAGGAGATAAGGATACATGGTCGGGGCGGCCAGGGGGCCGTCACGGCCGCCCAGCTCATAGCCGAGGCGGCCTTCAGGGAAGGCAAGCACGTTGTTGCCTTCCCCTTCTTCGGGGCCGAGAGGAGGGGGGCGCCCGTGAGGGCTTTCGCGCGCATATCCGACGAGCCGATATACGTGAGGAGCCAGATATACGAGCCCGACATAGTCATCGTCCTCGACCCGGCCCTCATAAGGATGGCCGATATAACCGAGGGGCTCAAGGAGGGGGGCATACTGGTCCTGAACACGCGCGAGGGGCCGGACGAGCTCGGCTTCGACAAGTATAAGGTGGCCACGGTTGATGCCACGGGCATAGCCATAGAGCTGGGCCTCATAGTAGCGGGTTGGCCCGTCGTGAACACCCCCATGTGCGGTGCCTTCGTCGCCGCGACGGGGGAGGTCAGCCTCAAGACCATGCTGGAGGTCATAAGGGACCGCTGGCCGGGCAGGGCGGGCGAGAAGAACGCCGAGGCAGCGAGGCTGGCCTACGAGAGATTGAGGAAGAACTACTGAGCCCATCAGCCAGCCACGAGTTCTCCGGCCAGCCTCTCCCCTATGGACCTGCAGGCCCTCAGGACCCGCTCCGCATCTAAGGTCCTGAAGGACCCTCTCTCGAACAGCACCTCCCCGTCCACCATGGTCAGGATCACATCCGATCTGCTCGCACAGTAGACCAGCGTCGAGACCGGGTCGTAGGTAGGCAGGAGGCCCTCCCCCAGCCTCACGGCCACTATATCGGCTTTCTTGCCCGGCTCGAGCGAGCCGATCAGGCCCGAGAGGCCCAGGGCCTCGGCCCCTCCAAGCGTGGCCATGTAGAGGACATCCTGGGCCCTGAGGACCGGGGCATCCTCCCTCCGGGCCCTCTGGAGGAAGATGGCCGTCCTCATCTCCTCGAACATGTCAAGCACGTTGTTGCTGGCCGTGCTATCCGTCCCAAGACAGACCTTAACACCTGCCTCCAACATCTCGGGCACCTTGGCTATACCGCTCCCCAGCTTGGCGTTGCTCTTTGGGCAGTGGGCCACAGGGGAGCCAGCACGCCCTATCAGCCTTATGTCCTCTTCCGAGAGGTGGATGCAGTGGGACAAGAGGACATCTGGTCCTAATAGGCCCAGGTCCTTGAGGTATAGGGCTGGCCTCTTGCCGGGGCTCGTAGCTAACCTCCAGCCAGCTTCCCTGAAGAAATCCGCCAGCCTGCCCCTGCCCTCCACCAGGTATTCGTATTCCTCTTTCGTCTCGGCCAGGTGGATGCTGATTTTAAGCCCCAATCGCCTGGCCTCCTCGGCCACCATTTTGAGGAGCTCCGGCGGGTTGGCGTAGGGCGAGTGAGGCGATATCCCGATTTCGATCAGGTCAGAAGCCTCCTTCTCCATATCCATTATGGTCTTCAGGGCCGCCTCAAGAGCTTCCTCGGGGCCCGCCTCGCCCGAGAAGACCTCGAGGTAGGCTATGCCCCTCAGGCCGGCTTCCGACATGGCCTTGGAGGCCAGGGGCCTCGGGGACGCATCCGCCAGGCACGTTATACCGGCCCTTATGGCTTCTAAGCAGCCCAATCTGGCCGACCAGAGGAAATCATCGGGCCCCAAGAGAGCACTTGGCCCTATTATTCCCGAGGCCAGCCAGGGGAAGAGGGTGGCGTTGTCCTCCAGGCCCCTCATGACCGTGTACATCACGTGGGA
>CAYNQQ010000126.1:0-3072 GCA_964399385.1 uncultured Candidatus Bathyarchaeia archaeon
GGCCTGGCCTGTTACCGGGTTATCCTTCATCTTGGCCAGGAGCTCCTTCACGACCTCCATGAACTCATCCGGCTTCTCGACCTCTATGTCCATGGAGCCCCTCACGGCTATGGCCTTCAGGTTCTTGGAGCCCATGACGGCCCCGAGGCCGCAGCGCCCAGCGGCCCTGTAGAGGTCGTTCATTATGCAGGCCAGCCTGACGAGTTTCTCGCCAGCGGGGCCTATGCAGGCCACCTTTATCCTATCGTCCCCGAGTTCCTGTTTTATGACGGTTTCCGTCTCGAACACATCGAGGCCCCAGATGTGGCTCGCGTCCTTTATCTCGACCTCCCCATCGTGAATCCAGAGGTAAACGGGCTTATCCGATTTGCCCGTTATTATTATCCCGTCGAAACCGGCGTACTTCAGCTCGGGGCCCCAGTAGCCGCCCGAGTGGGCCTCGCCCCATACGGCCGTGGTCAGAGGCGATTTGGCGTACGCGGCATACCTGCCCGAGCTCGGGAAGAACGTCCCCGTGAGCGGCCCCGTCATGAACATCAGTATATTGTCGGGCCCGAGCGGGTCCACGCCGGGCTTGAGCTCGTTGAACATTATGTAGGCCGCGAAGCCGTTCCCTCCCACGAAGTTCCTCATCATGCCCTCCGGTATCTCCTCCGCCTTCCACTTGCCGGCCGTTAAGTCCACGCGGAGGAGCCTACCCGCATAACCCCGCGGCACCACCCATCACCCCCCTCACCCTGGCAGCTTGTACCAGAGCCACCTGGCCAGCTGCGGGGCGGCCGTGACGGCCACCGCCATCCCCCTCGTCCTGAACCAGGGCAGGTCTTCTATCTCCACGAGCTTCAGGGCCCCCTGAGGACAGGTCTCCACGCACTCGCCACAGTAATCGCACTTGACGGCCTTGCCCGTCTCCGGGTCCACGTGGATGGCCCCGAAAGGACAGGCCATGGCGCAGATGGGGCACCCCTTGCACTTCTCCTCGTTGACCTTCACGACCAGGGTCTCGGGGTCCCTGTAGAGGGCCCCCTCGGGGCAGGCGTCCATACAGCTACCGCACTGGACGCAGAAGACGGGTGTGTCTATGCCGGGCTCCATCTTAACCACCCTTATGGCAGCCCTGTAGGGGTTGAAGACCTTGAACAGGTGGTAGGAACAGGTCAGCTCGCACCTCCCGCATCCAACGCATAAGCGGCTATCTACAACAAGGGCCTTAGCCATCTTCCCTGCTCCCCCTCGGGAGGAGAATCATCCCCTAAGTATTAATGCCTTTCGCGACCACGCGCAAGCTCGGCTATGGCCGAGACTGCCTCCTCGGCCTTAGAGCTGCTCGACCTTATCGTGAGGAAGGAGTCCCCGAGGCCGAGCTCACGGAGGCAGGCCAGGATAAGCGTCATCCTGACCTCCACATGCTCGAGCACCTCATAACCGCAGGAGCCCGGCTCACAGAAGACCACGACCACCTTATCTATGCCCGAGGCGAGGGCCTCGAGCACCTGGACCGGGTCGACCCTCGCGGCACACGGGACCCTCACGAACCTCACGTTCCTCAGGCCAGCCTTCCTAACCGAGGCCTCCATGGCCTCCCTCCCGCATCCATCGCAGGCGAACACGAGGAGCCTCGGCCTCGGGGAGACGGAGGCCCTCCATATGGCCCTGGATATCATGGACCTGCGGCAGCCCATCAGGTCCATGGCGTAGGACGGGCACGAGGAGACGCAGAGGCCGCAGCTCTTGCATTTCTCGGCCGAGACGCGCGGTCTGCGGTCCTCCATCCTGACGGCCTCATGAGGGCATAAATCGGCGCAGAGGCCGCAGCCCCAACAGGCATCTTCATCCACGAGGGCCGACAAGGGGGAGCCCCCCAGCTCGGTCCTGGCGTCTCACGTCATCCATCGGCAACACCAGCTCTCCTCATCGCCAGAGGGCTCTACGCCCTTTTGGGTTAAAAGTTTTCCCGGGCCCGGGCACCGGGGCCCACGGGCATGGGGGAGCAGGTCTTCGCCTACAAGCAGGTCATAGTGGTCAGGACGGACATAAAGATGAGCGTGGGCAAGACGGCCGCCCAGGTAGCCCATGCCGCCGTCTCGGCAGCGGAGGAGGCCAGGGCCAGGAGGCCGGAATGGCATAGGGCATGGCTGGAGGAAGGCCAGAAGAAGGTGGTCCTGAGGGCCGGCTCCCTCGAGGAACTCAGGGAGCTGGAGGAGAAGGCGAGGAAGATGGGCCTCCCCACGGCCCTGGTGGTGGACAGGGGTCTGACGGAGCTCGAGCCGGGGACGGTGACGTGCCTCGGCATAGGGCCAGCCCCCTCGGAGCTCGTAGATAAGGTCACGGGCCACCTGAGGCTGCTCTGATGGCCTGGAAAGCTTATTAAAAACCGGGCGGCCGTCCGGGTGATGAGCGAGATACCGTACAGGGACGTGGTGGAAGGGGCCAAGCTCTTCATGAAGATACCTCTCGAGAAACAGCTCAAGCTCATAGAGATCATCCTGAACTCCGTCCCCGCCGATATCAAGGAGCTCGTGGATATGATAACGGACGAGCTCGGTGTCTCGGACATAGATAACGTGAGGGAGGTCATGGCCTTCACCCTCGCCGTGGTGAAGAGCATAGCGAGCAAGGGGGCCGAGAGCGTCGTGAAAGACCTGAGGCACATGGGCTTCACGGAGGCCGGCGCGAAGGCCCTCGTGGATAAGATACTGAAGACCCTGCCCACGGCCGAGAAGGATGCCGAGGTCATAAGGGGTCTGGACCTCGATAAGCTGACCCTCCTGGCCGAGACATGGGTGGATTTCTTCACCGGCGAGTACGGCTCCTTAGAGGAGTGGAGCAGGGAGACGGAACTCCCCCCCAACTGCCTTGTGGCGGCCGTCAGGTTCTTCGAATCTATGCTGAAGTCCATCGTGACGGGCGAGATAAGCCCGGGGAGGTTGGTCATGATACTCGTCGAGGATTACGGGTTCAGCCCCGAGCAGGCCCAGGCCATAGTAGAGGTGATGTCGAGGGAGCTCGACAACCTCTCGAGGGTCCTCATGTTCAAGCTCCTGTACAAGATACTCGACTCCATGGAGTAAG
>CAYNQQ010000127.1:0-3067 GCA_964399385.1 uncultured Candidatus Bathyarchaeia archaeon
TGCCCGTGTTCATGTAGGCCTCGTTATCGTAGAGCACGTAGAGGAAATCGTGCCCTCTCTCGAGGGCCCCCGATAGGGCCTGGAAGCCTATGTCGTAGGTGCCCCCATCGCCGGCCATGACGATGACATCCGGCACCTCCTTGATGAGGCCCTTCTTCGCCATGGCCTTGTAGGCGGCCTCTATCCCCGCCGCTGTGGCAGCCGCGTTCTCGAAGGCGTTGTGTATCCAGGGGACCTTCCAGGACGTGAAGGGCAGGATGCTGGTCGCTACCTCGAGGCAGCCCGTCGCCGAGACCACGACAGCCGGCTTCCTGATGGCCTTCAGGACCAGCTTGGCTATCAGGGAGGCCCCGCAGCCCGAGCAGGTCCTAACGCCCTGGTAGAGCATGTCCGGGCGGCTCGCCGCCTCCCTCAGGGTAGCCGGGACGGACATGGCATCACCCCCTCAGGCCCGCGAACTTGACGGGCACCTCTTCCACCCCCTCCTCAGCAGCCTTGAGGGCCCCTCTGGCCGCCTCCTTCAGGTCCTCCACGGATATATCCCTGCCCCCGAGGCCGTAGATGTAGTTCGTCATGACGGGCCCATCCCTGCCGTAGAAGACGGTTGCCATATCCATCATGAGGGGGCCAGCGGGCCCGCCGAAGCTCATGGCCCTGTCCATCACGGCCACGACCTTGACGCCCCTGAGGGCCTCCCTCACGGCCTCGGACGGGAAGGGCCTGAAGGACCTTATCCTAAGCACGCCGGCCCTCACGCCCTCGTCCCTCAGCTCATCAGCGGCGTCCTTGGCCGTCCCCATGGAGCTCCCGAGGCCCACTATGGCCACCTCGGCATCCTCGAGCCTGTAGGCATCTATCAGGCCGTAGTAGCGGCCGGAGAGCTCCCCGTACTCACGGCCGACCTCCTCTATGACCCTCAGGGCGGCCCTCATGGCCTCCTCCTGCTGCCTCTTGTACTCGAAGTACAGGTCGTACATGGCGAAGGTCCCCATGCTTAGGGGCCTCCTCCCCTCCGGGTCGAGGCGGTATGGGGCCTCCAAGCCCTCGTGCCCGACCACGCTCACGAGCTTCCTCTCGCCCACGAACTCCTTAACGGCCTCATCGGGCAGCACGGAGATGTCCTCGAGGGTGTGTGAGACCACGAAGCCGTCCAGGCACACCATAACGGGGAGCTGGACGTCCGGGTGCTCGGCGATCCTCCAGGCCTGGATGGTCGTGTCGTAGGCCTCCTGGCAGTTCTCGCAGAAGAGCTGTATCCAGCCCGAGTCCCGGGCCCCCATGGCGTCCGAGTGGTCGCAGTGTATGTTTATCGGTGCCGAGAGGGCCCTATTCACTATGGCCATCACTATCGGGAGCCTCAGGCTCGATGCTATGTAGAGTATCTCCCACATGAGGGCGAGGCCCTGGCTGGCCGTGGCCGTGAAGGCCCTGGCCCCCGTGGCCGCGGCCCCCACGCAGGCCGAGAGGGCCGAGTGCTCTGATTCGACGGCCACGAACTCGGTCCTGACCTCCCCGTTGGCCACGTACTCGGAGAAGCGCTCCACTATTATGGTCTGGGGCGTTATGGGGTAGGCCGCCACCACGTCCGGCTCGACCTGTTTTATGGCGTAGGCCACGGCCTCGTCGCCCGTCATCCCGACCCTCTTCTGCTCCACCACAGCGCGGGCCATCACCACCACCTCACTCCGGGACCATCTCTATGGCCCCGTAGGGGCACTCGCTGGCGCAGATACCGCAGCCCTTGCAGTAATCGTAGTTGACCTCGGCCTTCCCGTCCTCCCCGAGCCCCATGGCCATGTCCGGGCAGAAGACCACGCAGAGGGCGCAGCCCACGCACTTCTCCTCCTTAACCACCGGCCTGAAGCCGAGCCTCCACTCGCCCGTCTTGACGTCCGTGGAGGGCCTGAAGGCCACGCCTCCCATGGGCAGCTCCTTCCAGCCGGGTAGGGAGGAGCTCACTCCGGCCTCACCTCCTCATAAGCCCTTCTGGCCAGCTCCACGTTCTTCTCCGCCATCCCGCCCCTGAACCTCTCCCTTATCACCTCCTCGAGGGAGGAGAAGCTCACCACGCCCGTGGCCCTGGCTATGGCGCCCGCTATGGCCGTGTTCGTTATCTCCCGCTCCAGGATCTCCAGGGCCATGCGGCTCGCGTCCACGACCCATATCCGGCCCGTGCCTTCCTTAAGGCCGAGGACCTCCCTGAGCTCCCCGGGCTCCTTATCGGAGTTAAGGACCAGTATGCTCTCCTCCTTTATGCCCTCGGCCACAGGGGGCTCTATGAGCGTTGGGTCGAGGACGCCCACCACATCGGGCCTGTAGATCATGCAGTGAACCCTTATGGGCTTCTCGCTTATCCTCGCGAAAGCGAGTATAGGCGCCCCGAGCCTCTCCGGCCCGAAGAAGGGGAAGCTCTGGGCGTGCTTCCCCTCTTTTATGGCGGCCATGGCGAGCAGGTTAGCGGCCGTCCAAACCCCCTGGCCTCCTCGCCCGTGCAGTCTTATCTCAATCACCTTTTTCCCTCCCATTAGGCCCATGTGCGTGATTACTTAAGCCTTGTCCCAAAGGGCCGAGGATGCCTAATAAAGCCGGGGAGGGTGCCAATAGTTATATGCCGGCTGGCGAACCCAGGAGAGGTGGTGAGCACGCTCAGGAGGATAAAGAAGGCCCTGAGGGACTTCCTATTCGGTGCCACGACTTATGAGATGGCCAAGACCTTCGCCGACCTCCTCGAGTACAATACCTTTGCCATGATGACGGTCTTGTTCGGGGATATGCTTGGATATCCCTTATCATGTTATTACAAGCTGAAGATGCTCCCCCTCCTCCTGACGAGGCTGGAGAGATGGAAGACGTTCATGTTAAAGGAGAGGGATCTGACGGAGAAGCTACGCGGCTGAGGAAAAACTTAAGATAGCCGGGAGGGCCGAGGGCATGAGGGGCGAGGGCATGGAAGGGCAGGCCAAGAGGGGTGGAGGAGGCGTCAAGAGAGCTCTCAAGGAGCTCATCTACGGGATGGCCGTCCACGACATGGTCAGGTACGCCCTTAAGACGAGGATGTACCTCGAGC
>CAYNQQ010000128.1:0-3067 GCA_964399385.1 uncultured Candidatus Bathyarchaeia archaeon
TGGACGAGGGCGTGAGCTTCCACGTGGCGGCCATGACGGACCCACGTATCATGCCCCCCGAGGAACGTAAGACCCTAATAGAACGCCTCGCCGAGATAGACGTGGCGGTAGCGGCCAACCTTGAGGAAGAGGTCTGCGACCCCTACGAGACGACGCTCGCGAGGATGGCGGCCTACGGGGTCGACCCAGCTGATTTCTTCGGCCTCAGGAAGAGAGGCCGTGGTGCTGGCGGTTCTTAGGGCCTCGGAGGCGGAGGGGGAAGACCTGACGCTCGGGGACCTCATAGAGGCCCTCCTGACGGGCGGGCCGCTCCTGCCCGCGGGGCTGCTGGCGGACCTCAGGAGGGATTACGGGCATCTCCCGCCGAGGATAGCCTTATCCATGATGGCCAGGGACCCGCGCTGGCGGGAGGCCGTCCTGAGGGCCTCAAGGACCTACCTGGCGGAGCTCGTGGAGGGCTGGTGAATTGAGGCTCGCGAGGGTGGGCAACCTCGTCTACGACGAGGAGCTCTTCGGTCTCGAGGGCGTGTTCGAGGACAGACGTGATGCTGGCGAGAGGCTCGCTGAGGCGTGCTCGAGCCTGCTCAAGAAGGCCGATCTGGTCTACGCCATACCGAGGGGAGGGGTCCCCGTAGCCGTCCCGGTGGCGAGGGCCCTAAAGGCCGAGCTGGACCTCCTGCTCTGCAGGAAGCTCCTCATACCCTGGAACAGGGAGGCAGGTTTTGGGGCCGTGAACCCAGACGGCCGCGTTTTCGTCGATGAGGAATTTGCGAGGGCCCTGGGCCTATCGGACAGGGCCGTAGAGGAGGCCGTTAGGGAGCAGATGGATGAGATGGAGAGGAGGAATAAGGCCCTCAGGTCGGGCAGGCCTTACCCGGAGGGCCTTGAGGGCCTCAGGGTGGTCCTGGTTGACGACGGCATAGCCGCAGGCTACACCATGTCCGCCGCCCTCGAGTTCGTCAGGGCCAGGAGGGCCTCGGAGGTGGTGATAGCCGTCCCGACCGGGTGCCTGAGCTCGGTCCTGAGGCTATCAAGGGCCTGCGATTTGCTCCTCTGCCTGAACGTGAGGCCGGGCCCCATCTTCGCGGTGGCCGATGCCTACAGGCGCTGGAGGGACCTCACGGACGAGGATGTCCTAAGGGCTCTTGAGGACCTTTAGGCCCGTCCTGGCATCGAGTTCCCTGGCCAACACGGCCCCGGCCAGCTCCACCACGGCCACCTCCGCCATGGGGCTCACCACGCACCCCTCGAGCAGATGGCCCCCGTAGGCCCGGCCCTCGCTATCGCAGACGCAGATGTGGGCATGGACCACCGTCTCGCCCTCCGGGCCCACGGATATATTGCCCATGCAGGAGGCTATCTCGAGGGGCCCCTCGACCTCTATGACCTTATATTCCCCTCCCCCGAGGAAGTAGCCCAGCCTCGCCTCCCTCAGGGCCCCTATGCACATCAGGAGGCCTGATTTGACGCCCTCCGCCCCCACGTGCTCTCTCATGGCCTTCAGCAGGTCGGAGCCCTCGTCGAGCCTGAAGACCAGGATGCGGCCCGCCCTCCCGCTCGCCACCCTCATCTTCACACCCGCTCCCGGGGTAACGCTAAGCCCTATAACAGAGGGCCCCCAGGAGCCGTGGATGGGACAGGACGAGCTCTCCTCCCTGGGCCTGGAGGACCTCAGGCTGGTCAGGAAGGGGGCAGAGGCCCATATCTACCTGGCCCGCTGGCTCGGCAGGCCCGTGGTAGTGAAACACAGGGTTCCCAAGGCGTACAGGCACCCGGAACTCGACAGGAGGCTCAGGGCCAAGAGGACGATCCGCGAGGCCCAGGCCATGCACAGGGCCAAGGAGGCGGGCGTCCCCACCCCGGCCATCTACCTCATAGATAGGAAGACGGCCACGATAATCATGGAATACGTGGAGGGGGCCAGGCTCAAGGAACTCCTCACGGGGGAGGGGCGCGGGGCCCTCGGGCTCATGGAGGAGCTCGGGAGGCTCGTGGGCCTGCTGCACAGGTCGGGCCTCATCCACGGGGATATAACGACCTCCAACGTCATAAGGACGCCGGACGGCCGCCTCTTCCTCGTGGACTTCGGCCTGAGCGAGTTCTCGGCCGATTTGGAGAAGAGGGGCGTCGACCTCCACCTGCTGAAGCGCGTCCTCCAGAGCACCCATCACGAGGTGGCCGAGGAGGCCTGGGAGGCCTTCCTAAGGGGCTACGGGTCCGTCATGGGCCGTGAGGCCGGGGAGGTGGTGGGGAAGGTGAGGGAAATAGAGCTGAGGGGCCGTTATGTGGCCGAGAGGGCAAGACATAAGTAAGCGCCCGGGCCAGCCACCAGGCCATGAGGCCCAGGGAACTCGTGCCCCCGAAGGTGGTCTACCTGGCCTCGACCAACATCCATAAGTACCTCGAGGCCCGGGAGATCACGTCCAAATACGGCCTCAGCCTCGCCTTCCTCAGGGAGGACGTCCCCGAGCTCCAGCACGATGATGTGGTGGAAATCGCTAAGGCGGGGGCCTTATGGGCCGCGGAGAAATGGGACCTCCCTATACTGGTGGAGGACACAGGCCTCTTCATAAGGGCCCTCGGGGGCTTCCCGGGCCCCTACGCATCTTACGTCCTCAGGACGCTCGGCCTGAGCGGGGTGCTGAGGCTCCTCGAGGGCGTTGAGGACCGAAGGGCCTATTTCAAGACGGCACTGGCCTTCTGCGATGGCAGGGGCTCCGAGCCCGTGGTCTTCACGGGCGAGGCCCACGGGCACATAAGCCACGAGGCCCGGGGGGCGGGCGGCTTCGGGTACGACCCGATATTCGTGCCCGAGGGAGGGGATGGCCGGACCTTCGCCGAGATGACGAGGTCCGAGAAGAACGCCCTATCTCACCGTGCCAAAGCCTTCAGGGCCTTTTGCGAGTGGTTCAGGGCCTACAGAGGTCTTTAGGGGCCCCGGGCCATCCGGCCCGCGCGGGCGTGGGGGTGAGCCTTATATCTGGCCCCCGGAGGCCCCATAACGGTAGCGGGCCATGCACAAGCGCGAGCGTGGCAAATCACATTCGACCAGGCCGGTCAGCAAGAG
>CAYNQQ010000129.1:0-3049 GCA_964399385.1 uncultured Candidatus Bathyarchaeia archaeon
ATAATAGATGACACACGCATAAGGGAGCACGCCACCACCATAAGGGAGCTCGTGGAGAAAGGGGCCAAGGTCGTCGTGATAGCCCACCAGGGGAGGCCGGGCGAGCCGGAGTTCACGGAGAGCCTGGAGAAGCACGCCAAGGCCCTTGAGAAAGCCCTCGGGAGGCCCGTGAAGTACGTGCACGACCTCTACGGACCGGAGGCCAAGGAGGCCATAAAGGCCCTCAAGCCGGGCGAGGTCCTCGTCCTCAAGAACGTGAGGACCTTCCCCGAGGAGACCAAAAAGAAGAGCCCCGAGGAGCACGCGAAATCAGAGCTCGTGAGGGAGCTCGCCCCCCTGGCCGACCTCTTCGTCCTCGATGGCTTCTCCGTGGCCCACAGGCCCCACGCATCCGTCGTGGGTTTTGCGGCCGTCCTGCCGGCCGTGGCCGGGAGGGTCATGGAGAGGGAGCTCAAGTCCCTCGAGAAGGCCCTCGAGAAACCGGAGAAGCCCTGCATCTACGTGCTGGGAGGGGCCAAGGCCGAGAAATGCGTTGATATAATAAGGTACGTGCTGGAGAAGGGCATAGCCGATAAGGTCCTGACGGGCGGCCTGGTGGGCCACCTCTTCCTGAAGGCGAAGGGCGTGGAGCTCGGGAGGCCGAGCGATGAGGTTCTCGAGAAGAAAGGGCTTGCCGGTCTCGTGGACGCCATGAGGGAGATACTCGAGGCCTTCCCCGGCAAGATAGAGGTCCCCGTTGACGTGGCCTGCGAGGTAGAGGGCAGGAGGGAGGAGAAGCCCGTTGAGGCACTTCCCGTGGAGGCCCCCATCATGGATATAGGCTCGAGGACAGCCGAGGCCTACAGCTCCATGATAAAGGAGGCCAAATCAGTGGTCGTGAGCGGCCCGCTGGGCGTCTACGAGAAGGACCTCTTCGCCGAGGGCACGAGGAAGGTCTTCGGCGCCATCGCGGAGTCCAGGGCCTTCTCCCTCGCCGGAGGGGGCGATACGGTGGCCGTCCTGAAGAAGCTCGGCCTCTTCGATAAGTTCTCGGCCGTCAGCCTGGCGGGGGGAGCCTTCATAGAATACCTGATGGGGAAGAAGCTCCCGGGCGTCGAGGTCCTCGAGAAGGCCGCCGAGAAAGCCGGCAAGTGAGGACGACCGCCTAAAGGCCTAACAGCTCCCTCGCGTTCAGGCCAAGGACCTGTTCTCTTTCTCCATCACTTAGGTAGGGGCACCCGGCCACGAAGCTTAGCTCGCTCCTTATGGTAGCGCCCTCCACGACCGGGTAATCCGAGCCGAAGAGGACCCTATCGAAGCCCACCGTCTCCCTAATCCTCTCAACTATGCTCTTATCCCCGAACACGAACCTGTTCACGGCCGAGGTATCGAACCAGACGTTATCGAATTTCATGCCGAGCTCCAGGGCCTCCTCGAGCCATATCCCGGGCCTGTAGGCGCTGTAGGCGCCCATGTGGGCCAGTATGACGGGGGGGCTGTAGACCTCGAGGACGGGCTCGAGCTTAGAGGGCCTCGCGTAGGAGGACATGCTCGGGAGCTCGAAAGGGCCTGGGTCGCAGCCCGTGTGGATGAGCAGGACGAGTTTCTCCCTCTCGCAGAACTCGCATATCAGAGCGAAATTCTCGCTCCGGGATGGGTCGAACCACTGGAGGGTGGGCAGGAGCTTTATGCCCTTCAGGCCGAGGGACCTCGCCTCCCTGAGGCCGGCCCTGACCTCCTCCTCGCTCCTGGTGGGGGCCACGGAGCCGAAGCCCACGAGGAGGTCGGGCCAGCGCGAGACCATATCGGCTATCTCCCTGTTGCTCACGAGCTTGGAGCCACGGGCCTCCATGGCCCTTATGTACCTCATGTAGGCCTCGGAGCCGTAGAAACCGTATATGGTGGGGAGGAAGAGGGCCCCTCCTGGCATGTAGAGCAGATCGCCGAGCCCTTCCCTGTACCGCTCGTCCATATCCTTCTTGATGTGGTCCTCCTCCATGGCCTCCAGGTCGATGTCTATCCCGAGGATAACACATCTGTCGAGGCCAGCCCTCCTGGCCTCCTCGACTATATCCTCGGGCCTAACGCCGAGCAGGTGAGGGTGCGTATGGACATCCACCACGAAGCTCATGTCCCAGGCCGTAGGCAGATTAAAGCCTGCTATAAGTGTTTCCGGGAGACCCAAATAACCCCTGGAGCTCGGGTTAGCGGCTGGTCTTAGGGCTCACTTGTAGGTGTAGAAGCCCCTGCCTGCTTTCCTGCCCGTCCAGCCCTTGGCCACGTACTCCTCGAGGAGCGGGCAGGGCTTGTACATCTCCATCTTGTACTTCTCGTAAAGCTCCTTCAGCTTGTTCAGTATGGCGTCAAGGCCCTTCCGGTCAGCGTACTCGCAGGGCCCGGAGGGCCAGCCCGTCCCGAACTTCATGGCAGTATCTATGTCCTCAGGCGTGGCCACATCCTCGTACACGAGCCAGGCTGCCTCATTCACGGCCACGGCCCAGGAGCGCTCCACATCGTACTCATCGCACTTGTCAAACGGTATCCTGGGCCGGCCCTTCGTCCAGTCGTAAAAGCCCTGGCCGGTCTTCTGGCCCAGCTTCCCCTCCTTGACCAGGGGCTCTATGACCTCGGGGCAGGGCTTGAAGCGCTCGCCATAGGCCTCGTACATTATCTTGCCGACCTCGTAGGCTATATCGAGGCCCACGTAATCAGCCAGCTCGAACCAGCCCATCGGGAAGCCGCCGCTGTACTTCACCGTGGCATCTATGCCCTCCTTGGAGGCCTCGCCCCTGTAGTAGGTCCAGAAGGCCTCGTTGAACACGTTGCCGAGGATGCGGTTCACTATGAAGCCCCTCACGTCCTTCTTGCATATCACAGGCGTCTTCCCGAGCTTCTTGGCCAGCTCAACCACGGTGTTGAGGGTCTCATCGCTCGTGTCCTCGCCCCTTATGACCTCTATGAGCTGCATGAGCTGGGGCGGGTTGAACCAGTGCATGCCGGCCACCTTATCGGGCCTCTTCGTGGCCCTGCCCATCTCGGTTATGCTGAGCGTGGAGGTATTGCTGGTCAG
>CAYNQQ010000130.1:0-2990 GCA_964399385.1 uncultured Candidatus Bathyarchaeia archaeon
ATGGCCGTATAGCCAATGCCATCATCCCCTTATTTATTACCACCTCAGCCGCCGGCCCGGCGGAGGATGTGGGGAGCAAAGCTGAGGACGCCGCCCAACCTGAGGGTCGTGAAGGCGCTTGCCTCGCCCATAAGAGCCCAGATACTCGGCCTGCTGGCCAGGGGGCCTATGTCCTACACCGAGCTGATGAGGAGCCTCGGCCTATCGCCCGACAGGGATGCCGGGAAGTTCGCCTACCACCTGAAGACCCTCGTGAAGGCCGGCCTCGTGAAGCCGAACAGGGACGGGGGCTACGAGATAACGGATCTCGGCCGGATAGCGCACGGCATGATGGAGGGCCTCGAGGAACGCCTCACCAGGCGCAGGAGGATGGTGGTCAGGACCTCGAGGCTCGCCATAGAGGAGTTCGATAGGTCAAAGATCGCCGAGTCGCTCGTGAGGGAGGCGGATGTCCCCTCGGAGCTGGCCTCGAGGATAGCGAGGGAGGCCGAGGAGAAGCTCAGCATGATAAGGGTCAGGTACCTCACGGCCCCGCTGATAAGGGAGCTCGTGAACGCCATACTCCTCGAGAAGGGCCTTGAGGAATACAGGCACAAGATGACGAGGGTCGGCCTGCCCGTCTACGACGTATGCCAGCTCCTCTCGAGCTCCCCGAGCTGGGCCGTGAGGGAGAGGGCATGCGATAAGGTGCTGGAGGAATATGCCCTAATAGGCGTCCTGCACCGGGACGTGGCTGACGCCCATCTATCGGGGTCCTTCCACATAGAGGACCTCAGGCACTGGGGCCTGGGCCCATCTGCTATCTTCCACGACGCGAGGCCCTTCCTCTCGGGCGCCCCAGCTGCCTGGCCCATGGCCGGGCCCGGAGGGCCGGAGGACCTCGGGGAGGCCCTGACCGTCCTCAAGATGCTCCTCTCGTCCTGCTACGCCGAGGTCAGGACGGAGCAGGTGCTGCCCTTCTTCAACTTCTTCCTCGCCCCCTTCCTAAGGTCGAGGAGCGAGGCCGAGAGGGAGCTGAGGCGCTTCCTCCTCGAGCTCGCGGCCTTCAGCTCCCTGGGCAAGAACCACATCATAACCATAGGGCTCGAGCTCTCCGTCCCGGACCACCTGGCCCGCACCGTCCTGCCGGGGCCCGGCGGGGCCCAGGTGGCCTGCGGCGAGGTGGGCGATGAGGCCCTGGAGCTCGCCGATATCATGCTCGATGTCTTGGCCAAGATGTCCGTGCCCCTCGCCGGCCTCGTGCTCCACGCCCCTAAGGGCTGTGATGAGGAGCTGATGGCGAAGGCCCACGCCCTGGCCGCCGGGAACAGCTCGCCGATCTTCCTCCTCGCGGACGAGCCGGCCGTCATGGCCTTCGATGGCTCCGCCCTCAGGCCCGATTGGACGGGCGATTGGGAGCTCGACCTCCTCAGGGTGGGCCGCATCGGCAGGGTGGTCCTGAACCTGCCCAGGCTCGCCTACAGGACCGGGGGCCTCGATGATTTCCTCCTCGAGCTGAGGGGCCTGGTGGAGATGGCCATAAGGGCCTCCGTCCAGAGGAGGTCCGTCCTGGGCGAGAGGGCGCGCAGGAGGCTCATGCCGGGCGTCATGGCGGAGATCGATGGCGATTCCTACATGAGGATGCCCAACTCGGCTTACCCGGTGAGCTTCGTAGGCCTGCCCGAGACCTGCCTCGTGCTGTCCGGCGAGCTCCCCCACGAGGGCCGGGAGGCCCTCAGGACGGCCCTCAAGGTGTTGGAGGCCCTCGGGTCCTACCTCGAGGCCTACTCCAGCAGGGCTGACGTGAGATGCCCTCTCTCCTCGGCCGTGGGCTCTGGGGTGGCGGAGAGGATGGCCATCCTCGATGTGGAGAGGTTCGGCTGGTCCAAGGTGAGGGTCCTCGGCCCGAGGGAGGAACCGGCCTACACGGCCGGGCACCTGACGCCCCCGGGCGGGCTGGACCTCGGGGAGGCCCTGGAGCTCGAGGCCCTCCTCCACCAGAGGACGCCCGGGGGCCATATCTTCATGGCGGTGCCTGAAGGGAGGCCCTCCGCCGAGGAACTCCTCGGCCTGACGGAGGAGGCGAGGAGGAGGGGCGTGAGGGCCATCTCATACCCATCCGAGATAACGTACTGCTCTGCCTGCTCGCTCTCCTTCAGGGGGAGCTTCCCGAAGTGCCCGTCCTGCGGGAGGGTCAGCACCGTGGTGAGGCTGGTCAGGACGGCGGAGGGCTACGTCAGGGAGCCCCTGGGGGTGAAGATCGGTGGCCGATGAGGTCAAGGGTTTTCGTTTGCCACAGGGATGTAAAAGAGGCGGGGCCACAAGCGGTTCGATAGACTCAGATATGCGAAATCATGCACGTCAGCCCCCGGCCCGCCCTCCAGGTGGTGATGAGGCGGTGCTGAAGGCGGAGGTATCGGAGGTCGAGCTCAAGAGGCTCATGCCGAAGGTCAGGACCTCGAGGCTCACGATGGAGGAATTCGACATCAGCAAGATCGCCGACTCGCTCGTCAGGGAGGCCGGTCTCAGCAGAGCCATGGCCGAGGCCGTGGCCAGGGAGGTAGCCGATATAATAGTCAGGGCCAGGCTGAAGTTCCTCTCGGCCCCCCTGATAAGGGAGCTCGTGAACTACGTCCTCCTGGCCCATGGGCTCGAGGAGGCGAGGATGAGGTACACCAGGGTGGGCATGCCCGTCTACGACGTGGATAAGCTCCTCGAGAGGGGCATAAACGAGAACGCGAACCTCATGGTGAACCCCGAGAGCATCCACAAGTGGGCCGCCGATAGGCTCTTCATAGAGCACGCCCTCCTCACCATGCCGAGCCACATAGCTGATGCCCACATGAGGGGCCTCATCCACATCCACGACCTGGAGTACTGGTCCGTCGGGAGGCCCTTCTGCTGCTCCCACGACCCGAGGTTCATACTCAGGAGGGGCCTAGTCATAGACGGGACGGGCCTCCACTCCGCCGTGGCAGGGCCGGCCAAGCACTGGGAGGTGGCCATAGCCC
>CAYNQQ010000131.1:0-2975 GCA_964399385.1 uncultured Candidatus Bathyarchaeia archaeon
TCCCTATGACCTTGGAGCCCATGCCCCTGTAGGCCCTCCCGGCGTTAAACCACTGGACCCGGCCCGCCCTCCTGAGGCCGCGCCTGTAGAGCTGGGCGAGGATGCGCTTGTTCACGGCCCTGCGCTTCTCCTCGAGCTCCCTCACGGCCTTCCTTATGTCCTCGGTCAGGCCCTCGAGGGCGGCCCTAATGCCCATCTCCGGCCCCCCGGAGTAATAGCCCACGGGCCCGAGGACCTGGAGGGCTGAGAAGAGCTCTCTGACGCCCACCCCGAGCTTGGTTATGATGAGCTTCTTCCCGACCCGCTTGACCACGCCATCCCTGAGGGCCTCCTCGAGGACCTCCTTGTTTATGCCCCTTAGGCCAGCCGGTATCTCGCAGCTCCCGACCAGGGCCAGGTAGGATAGGTCCCTGTTGGCCTCGTCGGCTGCCCTCGCGAAGAGGTAGCAGCACGTGGCACCGGAGAACTCCTCCTCGCCCCTCACGCCCACGTGCTCGAGGTTCAGGTCCAAGACCATTGGGTCCTCCGAGGGCCTCGGGTCATGGTGGTCGAGTATGACCGCCAGGTTCCGGCCCTCGTTCAAGCGCGATATCAGGTCGGCGTGGGGCGAGCCTATATCGCAGTAGAAGATGGCCTTCCCCTCGCCCGAGTGGAGGAGCCGCACGGCCTGGGGGAAGAGCTTCTCCAGGCACACCAGCCTGGGCCTATAGCCCATACGCTCCAGGGCGGTCTTCGTCACGGCGGCGGAGCAGAGGCCATCCGCATCATCGTGGTGGACGATCACGACCTCTTTGGGGCCGAGCTCCCTTAGGCGGTCCAGGACCTGGGCCGTCTTCTCCTCCAGCCACTCGAGAGCCAAGCCCATCACCGGTGGCTATGCGGGCGAGCAGCACATATCTATTTTGGTCGCGGGGATGCCAGGGCCCCGGCGGGCTCATGGATACGGCCTGCGCCTGACGAGGCGCGGGAAGGCTATGGCATCTCTTATGTGCTCGAGCTTGCAGACCCACATCACCATGCGCTCGACCCCGAGGCCGAAGCCGGAGTGCGGGACGGAACCGTACTTCCTCAGGTCGAGGTACCAGGCGTAATCGGCTGGGTCCAGGCCCTCCTCCTTTATGCGGGCCAGCAGGGTCTCGTAATCCTCTATGCGCTCGCCGCCCCCTATTATCTCCCCGTAGCCCTCCGGGGCCAGCAAATCGGCCGAGAGCGTCACCTCGGGTCTCCTCGGGTCGGGCTTGTGGTAGAAGGCCTTGGCACTCCTCGGGAAGTGCGTCACGAAGAAAGGCGTATCGAACTCGGAGGCCAGGACCTTCTCGCACGTCCAGGTGAGGTCCTCGCCCCACTCTATCTCCACGCCCTTAGACCTCAGCAGCTCCACGGCCTCGTCATATCTCAGGCGCGGGAAGGGTGCCTCTATCCTGGCCAGATCGGCCGGGTCCCTGCCTAACGCCTTAAGCTCGCTGGCCGCTTTGTCCGCGAGCTCGTGGCAGATGTGCGTTATGAACTCGTCTATGACCTTGAGCAGGCACTCCAGGTCGCAGAACGGTATCTCGACCTCGAGGTGCCAGTACTCCGTGAGGTGGCGGCGGGTCCTCGATTTCTCGGCCCTGAAGGAAGGCGCGAGCGTATAGCATTTCCCGACGCTCGCTATGAAGGCTTCACCGTAGAGCTGCCAGCTCTGCGTCAGGTAGGCCTTCCGGCCGAAGTAATCCACGGGGAAGAGGGTTGCCCCTCCCTCGCAGGCCGCGGCCGTCAGTATGGGGGCCTGGACCTCCACATAGCCGTGCTCGTCGAGCCAGGTGCGGGCCGCCTTGAGGAGCTTGGCCCTCACCATGAGGATGCACCACATCTTCTTGCTCCTTATCCACAGGTGCCTGTTCTCGAGCAGGAAATCGGGCCCGTGGTACTTCTTGGCTATTGGGTAATCGGGCCAGGAGACGCTCAGGACCTTGTAGCCGTCCACGGACAGCTCGTAACCGCCAGGGGCCCTCTTATCGGCCCTCACGGAGCCCTCGAGCTCCAGGACGGATTCCACCGGGAGCTTCTCGAGCTCCTCGAGACCCTCCTCGCCCACCACGTCCCTCCTCGCCACGCACTGGAGCCAGCCCGTCCCGTCCCTGATTATGAGGAAGACTATACCGCCGCTCGACCTCCTGTTGGAGAGCCATCCTCTTATCCTGGCCTTCCGGCCCTCGGGCAGGGAGCCCGATAATATGTCCGCTATGTCGACCAGGGGGGCGGTCCCCTCAGAACGGGTTAAAGTGCCCACCTTCCACCGCGCTACCCCGGGCAGTTAGGACATGACGGGCTATTTTAAGCCTTCTCACCTCTGCCTCTCCCTCGGCTCCCTCAGGAAGGCCAGGGTTATGACGGAGCTGAGGAGGGCGGATGAGGCGCACAGCAGCGGGACGTAAGGAGGGCCGAGGGCCTCATAGAGCCAGCCGCAGATGGCCGAGCCAGCAGCGGCCGCGAGGTCGAGTATTAAGGCCGTGAGGGCCGTAAGGCGCCCCCTCAGTCCCCTGGGCGTGATATCGGCCTCGAGGGCCGATAGGGCGTTGAAGACCAGGTAGGAGCTCGTCCAGAGGGCCAGCATGATGGCTGTTATGGCCCAGAAGGACGCGAGGGCCATTCCCTTCACGGCCGAGAGGGCGGCCAGGGAGAAAGACATGAGCAGGGCGCCGATGGCCAGGGAGGCCCTCCTCCCGATTTTATCCACTATGGCGCCGGCTGGCATTATCATGGCCAGCCAGGCGATAGAGCCCACGAGGTACAGGAGCCCCCACTCCTCGAGCGATAGGCCCAGGTAATAGATGGCGAAGGGCTGGATGACCACGTTGAAGGCCATGCTCACGTTCACGAGGACCGATACGGCTATGTAGGTCCTAAGCCTCTCGGAGGCAAAACGGAGGGCATCCCTGTAGCCGCTTAGGAAATCCCTTATGGCCTCCTTCCTCGGCTCCCACGTCTCTTTG
>CAYNQQ010000132.1:0-2942 GCA_964399385.1 uncultured Candidatus Bathyarchaeia archaeon
ATAGGCTCGCTCAGGGACCTCAGGGTCTACTGGTACAAGCCCAGGTCGAAGGACAAGAGCCTGCCCGAGGACGTCAGGGCCTGGTACAAGGTGGTCCAGCTCGTCCTCAAGGTCATACTGAATGCCTCCTACGGCGTCTTCGGGGCAGATATATTCGAGTTCTACTGCCCGCCCGTGGCCGAGAGCACCACGGCCATCGGGAGGCACGCGATAACCTCGGTGATAAAGAAGTGCTCGGAGATGGGCATGGAGGTCCTCTACGGCGATACGGATAGCGTTTTCCTCAAGAGCCCGGCGGAGGAGCAGGTGGAGGCCCTCATAGATTGGGCCGAGAAGGAGCTCCACATGGACTTGGACGTGGATAAGGTATACCGGTACGTGGTCTTCTCCGAGAGGAAGAAGAACTACCTCGGGGTCCTGACCGATGGGACCGTCGATGTGAAAGGGCTGCTTGGCAAGAAGAAGCACATACCCAAGCTCATAAAAGAGGCCTTCAGGGCCGTGGTGGAAGAACTCGCCCTCGTGAAGGAGCCCGAGGACCTGAGGGTGGCCAAGGAGAAGATAAAGGCCATACTGAGGGAGTGCTATCAGAAGCTCAGGAACAGGGAATTCGAGCCCTCCGAGCTCGCCCTCCACGTCACGCTCGGGAAGGAGCCCGAGAAGTACACCAAGACCACGCCCCAGCACGTGAAGGCGGCCAGGGCCCTCGAGATACTGAGGCCGGAGAGGAAGCTGAAGGCAGGCGATATAATATCCTACGTGAAGGTGATGCCCTTGAGCGTCGATGAGGTCGTCAGGAGGGCGAGGCCCTCCCTGAGGCCTGAGGAGAGGAGGAAGCTGGCCGATGACCTGAGGGCCTTCGTGAAGGACAAGTACATAGATGTCCTGCCCATAGAGCTGGCCACGAGGGAGGACGTGGATGTGGATAAATACATCAGCCTCCTCGAATCGACGTTCGAGCAGGTGCTCGATGCCCTCGGGATGAGCTTCGGCGAGGTTGTGGGCCTGACCAAGCTCGAGTCCTTCATGTCTTAGGTTTCCCGAGCCACCTGAGCAATAGGCCCGAGATAACCGGGGCCAGTTTTATCCCGGCGTAGACGAAGGCCGTTATGACCACGAGCTCCACGCCCGTTCTCAGGTCGAGGGTGCCGAGCAAGGCGGCGGCCGCTATATCCGCTACCGCCGCTATGAAGATGGCCCATTCTACCCCGAGCCTGAGTATGACGTGGACGAGCATTATGAACAGCGGTATGGATATGACCGTCCCCACGATTATGACCGTGTGGACGTCTATGCCCTTGATCCTGGACTCCTGGAGTATCATGGCCGTCATCCTCGGGCAGAGGACGTAGAGGGCGAAGGCCACCGATGCTATGGAGAGGGCCCTCCAATCCAAGCTCCCGCCTCGGGCGCTGAGCCGGGCGGGAGGTTAAAAGCCTTGGACCGGATAAAAAAGGCTTAGATTATGAGGGCGTGGGCCACGAAGAGGGGCAGGAGCGTTATGGATACTATGCTCACCAGCTTTATGAGTATGTGGAGCGATGGGCCAGCCGTGTCCTTGAGCGGGTCCCCGACCGTATCCCCTATGACGGAGGCCTTGTGGGTATCGGTCCCCTTCCCGCCGAAGTGCCCGTACTCTATGAACTTCTTGGCGTTGTCCCAGGTGGCCCCCGTGTTGAACATGAAGGTGGCCAGGACGGCGCCCGTTATGGTGCAGGACAGCAGGAAGGCCGTCAGGGCCCAGGGGCCGAGCAGGAAGCCTACGACAACCGGCATCACGAGCCCTATCAGGGTCGGGGCCACCATCTCCCTCAGGGCGTACCTGGTGCTTATGTCGACGCAGCGGGCGTAATCCGGCTTGGCCTTGCCCTCTAAGATGCCGGGTATCTCCCTGAACTGCCTCCTCACCTCCTCGACCATCTTGTAGGCCCCACGGCCCACCGCCCTTATGGCCAGGGCGGAGAACAGGAAGGGTGTTATGGCCCCGAGGACGGCGGCAGCTATGAAGGTCGGGTCAACGGCCACCAAGTGGTGAGCCAGGTCCGAGAGGCTCTTAAGGACGCCCTTGTGCGTGTATTTAGCGGCCTCACAGACGTAGGCGAAGAGCATTATTGCGCTCGTTATTATGGCGCAGCCCATGGCGTAGCCCTTGGTGATGGCCTTGGTTATGTTCCCGACGGCATCGAGCTCGTCGAGGGCCTCGCCCACCTCGTCCTTTATGCCGGACATCTCGGCTATCCCATCAGCGTTATCCACTATCGGGCCGAAGGTATCGGCCGACTGTATTATGCCCGTCATGCTCGTTATGCCGAGCGCTGTGGCCGCTATGCCGTAGAGACCGGCCACGCTCCCCCCGACGGGCATCATTATGAAGTAGGAGGCCGCCAGGACGGCCGCCACGCCCATGAGCGGTATGGCCGTGCTCTCGAGGCCGTAGGAGAGACCGGTTATGATGTTTATGGCCGCCCCCATCTGGGCCGCCTTGGCCGTCTCCACCACGGGCTTCTTCCCTATGCCCGTGTAGTACTGGACCGCGAGGGCCAGCACTATGGCCGACAGCATGCCCAGCAGGGCGCAGAAGAAGAGCTGGACGTAACCCACGGCGAGGGCGAGGAAGTAGAAGCAGACGGCCAACACCCCGCTCGTGATGAGTATGGATATGTTGAGGGCCCTCACGGGCGATTTAAGGGGCCTGGCGGCCAGCACCCCGAGCGTGGTGGCGAGGACGTCGAAGCTCCTGCCGAGGAGCGGGAAGACGACGAACATGAAGGCCGCCGCTGGGCTCAGGGGGTGGCCGAGGGCCTGCATGGCCAGGACGAAGGCGACCCCAACTATCATCATGCATATCAGGTTATCGGCGTTCGACTCGAAGAGGTCGGCCCCCCTGCCAGCGCAATCGCCCACGTTATCGCCCACCAGGTCGGCTATGACGGCCGGGTTCC
>CAYNQQ010000133.1:0-2922 GCA_964399385.1 uncultured Candidatus Bathyarchaeia archaeon
CTCGGCCTTCAGGAGCTCCACGACCCGGTCGAGACCCTCCCTGAGCAGGCCCCGCGATGACGAAGCCATCCTCCTCACCTTGGCCAGGGCCTCCCTCACGCGGGCCCTCTTGACCATCAGGTCCGTGTAGGACCTCACGGCCATGCTGGTTAGGCCCAGGTAGTCCCTCGCCATCTTCAGGACGCGGCCCCCGGGCCCGAGGATGGCCGATTTATCCGGCCTGTCCGGGACCACCACGAGCAGGAAGCCGGTCTCCTCGTCATAGTATAGGGCCTTTATCCTCGGCCTAACCCTCGTCTTGAGGCCCAGCTCCCTCCTGGCCCTCAGCACGGCCCTGAGCACCTGGCCGGGCTCGGGCATCACGTCCCCACCGCTGCCCCAAGCCTATTAAGGCCAGGCGCCGACCACCACCGGCATGAGGGCGATATGGCATCTCGACAAGCTCGCCCGGCTGGCGGCCGAGAGGGGGCTCGATGGCCTCCTGCTCTCGAGGCCATCGAACATATTCTACGCCACGGGCTTCAAAGGGGGCTCGAGGCTCTTCGTGAGACCGGACGGCCGAGCCACCATCATGGTGGGGGGCGTTGACCTGACGGCCGCCGAGGAGCATTTCTCTGGGACCGAGGTCTCCGTCAGGCACATCAGGCTCGGCGAGAAACTGGATGAGGTCACCCTGGGCCTCCTGAGGGACGAAGGCGCGAGGAGGATAGGCTTCGATGAGCTCCCGGTGAGGACCTACAAGAGGCTGCTGAGGGAGCTCGGCCGAGATGGCCTACTGGACATGAGCGAGGGCATCTGGGACCTCAGGAAGACTAAGGACCGCGAGGAACTGAAGCGCATCAGGAAGGCGTGCGAGATCGCCGTGAGGGGGATGGAGGTGGCATCCGAGCTCGTGGAGGAGGGGAGGACGGAGCTCGAGATAGTGGGCGAGGTGGAGCTGGCCATGAGGAAGGCTGGCTCCGAGGAGCACCCCTTCAACATAATAGTGGCCTCGGGCCCTAACTCCGCATTACCACACGCCCGGGCCTCCGCCAGGGCGCTAAGAAAAGGGGATCTCGTGGTCGTGGACCTCGGGGCCACGTCCGGGGGCTACGTATCGGATATGACGCGCACCTTCGTGGTGGGTGAGCCCTCGGCCTGGCAGGAGAAGGTCCATGAGGCTGTGAGGAACGCCCAGGCGAAGGCCATCGGGGCCGTCAGGGCCGGCTTAAGGGCCTCGGAGGCCGATGATATCGCGAGGTCAGCCGTGGAGGAGGCCGGTTATGCCCCCTACTTCGTCCACGGGCTCGGGCACGGCCTCGGCATAGAGGTCCACGAGCCTCCGAGACTCGCCCCGGGCTTCAAAGAGGAATTAAGGCCCGGCTACACGGTGACCATCGAGCCGGGCATCTACCTCCCGGGCAGGGGCGGCGTCAGGATAGAGGACACGGTCCTCGTGCTCGAGGACGGGTGCGAGGTCCTGACGGAGTTCCCGAGGGAGCTCCGGCCCGCCTGAGGCGATGGCCGGTCTGCCGGTTAGGGCTCTGCCTTATTTAACCACCCGTGCATGAGTGGCGGGTGGGGGAGGTGGCGACCTACAAGCTCAGGACCCCTATCTCCGAGGAGGACGTGAGGAAGCTGAAGGTCAGGGATGTCATCTACGTCAGCGGGACCATGGTAACGGCCAGGGACGCGGCCCACCGGAGGGCCCTCGAGCTGGCCAAGAAGGGCGAGAAACCGCCGGTTGACCTCGAGGGCTGCGTCCTCTACCACTGCGGGCCCATAGCGGTCAAGAAGGACGGCGAGTGGGAGATCGTGGCCGCTGGCCCCACCACCAGCACGAGGATGGAGATGTTCGAGGCCGATTTCATAAAGGCGTTCAAGGTAAGGGTCGTAGTGGGCAAGGGAGGCATGGGGCCCAAGACCACGGAGGCCTGCCGGGAGTTCGGGGCCGTTTACGCCGCCTTCACCGGAGGAGCCGGTGCCCTGGCGGCCAAAGCCATAAAGAAGGTCGTCAGGGTGGAGTGGCTCGACCTCGGCATGCCGGAGGCCATGTGGGTCTTCGAGGTCGAGGACTTCGGCCCCCTCATAGTGGCCATAGACTCCCACGGGAACAACCTGTACGAGGACGTCAAGAGGGCCGTCGAGGAGAGGAAGGCCAAGATATACGAGATGCTCGGCATCTGAGGGGGCGGGGGAGGCTTGGAGGTCCTCACCCACGATATCGTGGTGGTCGGGGCAGGCCTCGCTGGCCTTAGGGCGGCGATAGAGGCATCTGAGGTCTCGGGGGGCAAGCTCGATATAGCCGTCATCTCGAAGGTCCACCCGATAAGGTCCCACTCCGTGTGCGCACAGGGCGGGACGGCGGCCGTCCTGAGGGAGGGCGATAGCTTCGATCTCCACGCCTGGGATACCATCAAGGGCTCGGATTTCCTTGCCGATCAGGACGTCGTGGAGTTCTTCGTGAGGAGGGCGCCGAGGGAGATAATAAAGCTGGAGAGGTGGGGCTGCCCCTGGACGAGGGCCGAGGACGGCCGTATAGCCCAGAGGCCGTTCGGGGGCCACAGCTTCCCGAGGGCCTGCTTCGCGGCCGATATGACGGGCCTGATGGAGATGAGGACCCTCTACGGCAAGGCCCTGGCCTGCGAGGGCATAACGTTCTACGAGGAGTGGATGGTGACCAAGCTCGTGGTGGAGGGCGGCCTGGCCAGGGGCCTGGCGGCCATAGACCTCAAGACGGGCGAGATGTACGGCTTCAGGGCCAAGGCCATAGTCTTCGCCACGGGAGGCATAGGGCGCGTATATGCCTTCACGACCTTCAGCCACACGGCCACGGGGGATGGCATGGCCATAGCCTACAGAGCCGGGCTCCCCCTCGCCGATATGGAGTTCGTGCAGTTCCACCCCACGGGCCTGGTACCGCAGGGCATACTCATCTCAGAG
>CAYNQQ010000134.1:0-2921 GCA_964399385.1 uncultured Candidatus Bathyarchaeia archaeon
TATGGCCCCCTATGGATGGCCCTTTCTCGACCAGGTAGACGGTCAGCCCTGCCTCGGCGAGGTCGAGGGCAGCCGTTATGCCGGCTATGCCCCCTCCTATCACGAGCACCGATCTCTTCACCGGCATCTTTCTGACCTCTATGGGCTCGAGGCGCGAGGCCTTCGCCACGGCCATCTCTATGAGCTTCAGGGCCTTCTCGGTAGCCCTCTCCGGCTCTCGGGAGTGGGGCCAGGAGCACTGCTCCCTTATGTTCGCTACCTCGAGGAGGTAGGGGTTCAGGCCAGCCGACCTGAGGACCTGCCTGAACGTCTCCTCGTGCATGGCGGGCGAGCAGGCCGCCACCACGACGCGGTTCAGGCCGTGCTCGGCTATGCTCTTCCTTATGAGCTCCTGCCCGGGCTCGGAGCACATATACGGGTAGTCCGTGCAGAACACCACGCCCGGGAGCTTGGAGGCCTCCTCACGTAGCCTATTCACGTCCAGGACGCCGGCTATGTTCAGGCCGCAGTGGCAGATGAAGATCCCTATCCTGGCCTCCCCGGCCCCCATACGGAAGTCCTAAAACCTCATGCAGTAGATAAGGCTTAGGGGAACGGGATTGGAGGTCATGGAGGCCATAAAGGGCAGGAGGAGCATAAGGCATTACCTCGATAGGGAGGTAAGCGACGAGCTGATCCTCGAGCTCCTGGACGCCGCCAGATGGGCCCCCTCGGCCGGGAACCTCCAGCCCTGGGAGTTCGTGCTCGTGAGGGACCCCGCCAGGAAAAGGGATATCGCGAGGGCAGCTCTAAACCAGATGTTCATAGCTGAGGCACCAGCCGTGATAGTGGTCTGCGCCGATACCTTCAGGTCTGCCAGCATATACGGGACCAGGGGGGCCACCCTATACTGCCTCCAGGACACGGCGGCAGCCATCCAGAACATGCTCTTGGCGGCCCACGCCAGGGGGCTCGGGACCTGCTGGGTCGGGGCCTTCAGGGAGGCCGATGTTGGCCGTTTGATAAGGGCCCCTGCTGGCGTGAGGCCCGTCGCCATAGTTCCCGTGGGCTACCCGGCTGAGAGGCCGAGGCCACCGCCGAGGAGGTCCGTCAGGGAGATACTGCACCACGAGACCTTCTGAGCTCGGCCCTCACCCTCTTTTCTTCGCACTCACTATCGAGATGACATCGCCATCCTTAAGCACGTAGTCCTCGCCGAGGCGCCTCTTCGTCCTCGCGTCTATGGCGTATATGAAGGACTCGCCGAGCTCCGTGTGGATCATGTAGGCCAGCTGGCGTGCCGTCGTCCCCCTCGGGACCACGTAGGCATCGGGAAGCACGCGGCCCTGGTGGTCGCAGAGCTTCTCCGGGTCCTCCACGGGGTAGACCGTTATGGCCCCCAGAAGCTCGAAGTAAGCGGCATTTATGGCCTGCTGGACGCCCGTGGAGCCGTATTTGGCCAGGATGCGCTCCCTTATGACCTCGAGAGCCCTCGCCTGCTCCGGCCTGAGCTTGGAGGGGTCGGGCACCTCGAAATCAGGGTCACCGGGCAGGTATTTTATCAGGCCCTTCTCGGCTGCCCTCCTGAGGGCCAGCTCAGCCTCGGCACAGCACGGAACAACCAGGTAGCCCGTCTCCTTCAGCCGCTCGAGGTTCTCCTCGGCCGTCGGTATATCCATCTTGTTGGCGGCTATCAGCATGGGCTTGGAAATCCTCCTCAGGCGGTCGACGAAGGAGTAGAGCTCGTCGTCGGACCAGGAGCCCGGCCTGCTGGCATCGAGGCCCGTCTCCCTCAGGGCCTCGAGCACGTGGGACCTCTTTATGGCGAGGCCGCTCAGCCTCTTCTCGAGGGCCGGGACGAGCTTCTCGACCCCCATCTCGACGCGCCTCGAGATCTTGCGCCAATCCCTCTTTATTATCTGGACCATCCACATCGTTATCTCGCGCTCCAGGAAGCGCACGTCCTCCACAGGATCGTGCTCGCCGGGCTTGCACGGCCTCCCCTCAAGATCCGTCGAGCCGGAGGCGTCGACAATGTGGATGAGGGCATCCGCCTTCCTTATCTCGTCCAGGAACTGGTTCCCGAGCCCCCTCCCCCGCCAGGCATCCGGGACGAGACCAGCACAATCTATGAGCTCGACGGGGATGAGCCTGTTCCCATCTATGCATATCGAGTTGACGGGCTGGTCCTCGACTCCGAACTCACGGCAAACGCACCTGACCCTGAGGTAGGCGATGCCTCTGTTCGGCTTTATGGTGGTGAAGGGGTAGGGGGCTATCTCGGCCGGGGCGAGGGTGGCGGCCACGAAGAAGGTGGTCTTGCCCACGTTGGGCTTACCTACTATGCCGACCAACATGCCGGCCTGGGGAGGGCGCCAGGGCAGATAAGCCTGCCCCGCCCCCTCAGCCCTTCTTAAAACCGAGGGCGAAGCCTGCTATGAAGGTCGTTATGGCCGGTATGTTCATGAGGAGGAAGGCCGCGAAGCCAGCCCCATGTGCCTTGAGCCAGGTCAGCGTCTCCTCGCCGACCCCTATGAGCTTCTCCCACCTTATGATGATAACGCCCAGGTAGTTCAGGGCCAGGAGGAACAGTATTAGGGAGCCTATGATGACGGCCACCACCTTGGCTATCTTCTTGGCGGCATAACCGGCGAGGAAGCCACCGATGAAGCCCAGGGAGACCTGAACGCCCAGGCCTATGAGGGCCTCGGCGAGCCAGTCTATCACGCGCGTCGCCTCCCCCGGGACTACGGCCAAATATATTTAAGTGTTGGCGGCGCGGGCCGCATATCGTAAGGTCTTTATAGCCCCTCAAACCGCCCATAGAGGGGTCCCGCCGGGGTTCCCTAGCCTGGTAAGGGGTGGGCCTGGAGAGCCCATGGGCCGCAAGGCCCTCGTGGGTTCAAATCCCACCCCCGGCGCCAAAGAAAGCTGTAACTTCC
>CAYNQQ010000135.1:0-2859 GCA_964399385.1 uncultured Candidatus Bathyarchaeia archaeon
TGGCCCTCAGGCCCCCCGAGGGCCTTAAGGAGCTTTAGAGGTGTTCGTAGGACGGGGTGCGAAAAGAGACTCACGGCCCTTCCTGTAAAGAGGGCCTGCCGTTGGGAGGACGGGATGAGCGCCTTATTAACGAGCGCCTCTTAGATGAATTCGAGGAGCGTGGCCCGCCGTGGCCGACCTGGTGGCCATCATGATCCCGAGGAAGCTGGCCGATCTCGTATCTGAGGAGGCCAGGAGACGAGGTATCCCCCTCGAGCAGCTGTTGGTGGAGAAGCTGGCCTCTGGGGCCGATCCGAGCGTCAGAGTTCAGGCCTACCTGGAGCTCCACGAAAAATACCTCGAGGAAGCCCGGGCCCTGGCGGATAAGGGCGACTTCGCCCAGGCCGGTGAGAAGCTCTGGGGGGCCGTAACAGCTCTGCTGAACGCCATAGGCGAGCTAAGGAGGCTTCCCCACTACTCGCACCGTGATTACAGCGAGCTGATAGAGCAGTTAGCATCTGAGTTCAGGAAACCCGAGCTGGGCAGGCTGTTCGCCGTGGCGGAGAGACTTCACGCCAGCTTCTACCATGGCTTCATAAAGGACCCCGAGGCCTTCAGGGCCTATGAGGCAGACGTGATAAAGCTGATGGAGGTGCTCAAGAGCGAGATCTCACGTCACCTCGCAGCACCCGGCGGAACCGGTTGATTTGTAATAGGCGGTGGTAGATGCTCGGGGGAGCGGAGGATCGCGTTCATCCGGTGAAATGGCGGTGGCTCATACCCGCCACCTGAATGTGGCGCCGGGGGTGGGATTCGAACCCACGCGGGCCCGGAGGCCCACCGGATACCCCGTCCCCAACCTCACCGGCCCGGGCCCCCCTGGGGACCTCGAGTCCGGCGCGTTGACCACTCCGCCACCCCGGCGCCCGGCAGTATGGGCGCGAGGGCCTTTTTGAGCTTAACGTATTCCAAAAAGCCCCTGGAGGGGGGAGGGCCCGGGCAGGCCCATGGTCCTGGGGCCCGGGCTAACGCATCCTGAGGGGCCTCCTGGGCCTTATTATCTTCTGGAACCTGGCGGGCAGGGGCTCGGTGGCCAGTATGTCCTCCAGTAGCTCGACGACGTAGGGCTGGGATCTGACGAGGTCGGTGAGCGTTATTATGCCCACGAGCTTCCCTCCCTCGAAGACGGGGAGCTTCTTTATACCCTTGCTCGTCATGAGCCTAGCGGCCTCCTCGAGCGTCATGTCCGGCCTGCCCTTTATTATGGGGGAGCTCATCACCCAGCCCACCCGGACGGCATCCGGGTTCTTCCCCTCGGCCACCACCCTGGTCAGTATGTCCCTCTCGGTTATTATGCCCACGGGCTCGCCGTTCCTCACCACGACCAGGCAGCCCACGTTCTTCTCGCTCATGAGCTTAGCGGCCTCCCGGACCGTGGCATCCTCGCTTATCGTTATGACGTCGGTGTTCATTATGTCCCTCACCGTGAACGACATCTGCCCACCTGGATGTGCTGATGAGGAGAGGGTTATAATCCTTAATACTCAAGCCCCTGGTAAGAGGGGCCAGGGATGAGGATTTCGGAACTCAAGCCCGGGATGAGGAACGTGAGGCTTGAGGCCGAGGTGCTGGAGGTCGGCGAGCCCAGGAGGATAAGAGCACGCGGCTCCGAGAGGACGATTCTCGAGGCCATAATAACGGATGGGACCGGGCGTGTCAAGCTCGTCCTCTGGGACGACAAGATAATAGGGCTCGAGCCGGGCGACAGGGTGCTGGTCGAGGGCGGGGTCGTCACGTCCTACAGGGGCGAGTGGAGGCTGAACGTGAGCAGGGACGGCTCGGTGAGGAAGCTCGGGTCTTAGGGCGGCCGTCAACGCCTGCGTGGGCTCTTCACCCATCCGCCTATCCGAGCCGGTATCACCCGGCCGCCCGCCCATGAGGGAGCTGGGGCGGATATCTACCTTCCGCCAAGCCTTTTATCCACGCGGGGGCCCATCGGCCGGGAAGCTATGGCGAGCGAGGAAGCCCCGAGGAGGCTCAGGGCCCTCGAGGCGTTCAGGAGGCTTGTCCAGGTCACCCTCTTCATATTGTTCAACCTGGGCCTCTGGGGCCTGACCTCCGTCCCGCTCCTCCTGCCCATACTGCAGCCGTCCGGGACCCCTGGGAGGACGGTCGGGAACGCTTTCTCGGCCATGGAATACATGATGTCGGAGGGCCTCGCGCCCCTCCTCCCCCTCGCCATGTTCTTGCTCATAGGGGCCCTCTTCGGGAGGATACTCTGCGGCTGGGCCTGCCCCTTCGGGCTGGTCCAGGATGTCCTCAGGTACGCGAGGAAGAGGCCCTTCGAGGTGGCGGCCCACACCCACAGGGGGGCCATCAGGCTGAAGTACTACATCCTGGGCATCGTCATGCTCATAAGCGGGACGCTCGCCCTCTCCCTCGCCCTCGGGGCCGAGCAGGCCCAGAGGTACAAGGAGGCCCTCGGACCTTACGCCTCCGGTCCCTTCACGGCCCTATCGCCGGCCGAGACCTTGTTCTCACTCCTCCCGGCCCTCGTGGTGAAGCTCCTCGAGATGGGGGAGGTCAAGGTCAAGGACTTCCTGGCCGGGCTGCCCTGGGTCTTCTGGGCCAGGCTCATCATAATGGTGGCCGTCCTCGTCCTCGTCGCCTACGTGCCGAGGGGGTGGTGCCGCTACCTCTGCCCCGTGGGGGCCATGATGGCCCTCTTCAGCCGCTTCAGCCTCCTCGGCCTCAGGATAGACGTGGTGAGGTGCGATAGGTGTGGCGAGTGCGTGAGGGCCTGCCCCATGATGGTCAGGCTCCTGGACCAGGAGCCGGAGAAGATCTCGGACCCGGAGTGCATATACTGCTTCAGGTGCG
>CAYNQQ010000136.1:0-2840 GCA_964399385.1 uncultured Candidatus Bathyarchaeia archaeon
CTTTATATCGGACCTAGGGCCCAGGTAGACCGCGGTCATGCCCGCTCAATGGCGGGGTAGCTTAAATTCTATTTAAGTTTTACTCATGCGTAAGGCCTGAGTGCTAGTTGGGCGAAGGTCTTCTTAGCCCCACCGGGTTGAACTATATGGCGGCCTTATGCCCTCCACCCCTATGGCCTCACGGCGGCTATGCCACGGCTGTCCAAGAATACTAGGGCGCCGAATAGCTCGGCATAGGATAGCTTAAAGCCCTCTCTCGACATGACCTCCTCAAGCTCGCAGAGCTTGAGCCTGCCCTTGCGCCCGCAGATTTCCTGGATGGACCTCAGGAGGCACTTGATCCTTGGCAGGTCATTGGAGGAGGGAGCGAGCCTCAAGTAATCGCCTTCCTCAAGGGGCCTCCTGAACTCCACCCTGAGGCCATCGCCGAGCAGGGCGCCAGCCACATCTACCACGAACAGCCTCTCGGGCAGGGACGGGTGGACGTTCTTGGGAAACCAGAGCACGTCCTTAAGCCTGGTCCTCGCTATCCTGCCGAGCGATAGATCCTCGGGGCGCTCTGCCCGGCCTCCCTCGTCAGGGCCCTCATAAAGCTGAAAAATTTTCTATCCCTCTCTATGTACGAGCAGAATACATACTTATGTGAATAGTAAATAGCGGGGAGGATTAATAGAAGTGCAGGGGCCTTATATAAAAAGGGCCCAGGAACTCTATAACACAGATAAGAATACAGGTAAAAACCCAGTAACAAGCAGGAGGCACTTACTATAGCTAAGGTGAACTCGGCCCTATTGTATTTTAACATAAGTTTAATATCAAAAAGGGGTTTTTAGGTACGTCTTTGGCCTTCATGCCGCAGGCTAGCAAGAGTGTCAGGCAAAGACCCATGATAAAGAGGGCGGGCTCACCTCCTATCACTGCAGCAATAGCAATAACCCCGGACAATATATAGAGCAGGGCATCTAACACCCTCTCCTTCCTCATGGAATGCCATCACCTGCCGGTAGCTGCTCTCACGAGCTCCCTGAACTGATCCCAAGCGAGCATTAGGCTCTCTACCGCATCCAGCCACTTAGGCCGTGCCGAGGCCCCCAGGCCCCTTATATCGGCCTCAAGTTCCCTTAAGATGCTCTCGTGCGACATAACCGTCCTAGCCCATTTGGATATCTCCATGAGCTTAAGGCCATCGAGGCGTTGGGAGACGAGCTTACCATTCCTGATATTTAAGATACCCATAGTGCCATTTAACTCAGATCCGGGGCCCTGGTACCTCACAATCACGCTGCCCGCCCCGTGATTTGTTCTTAACAGGGCTTATTTTAAGCTTCGGGCTTGGGGATAGTTGGGCCGTGTTCTCCGCAAGGTTTATATTCTAATAATAAAGCCCCTATCAGGATGGAGCTAGCAGGGCATGTTAAGCCTCTGCTGGCGGAGTGCCTAACGTCAGAAGCGATCAAGAGCAAGTTCATGACATTGCTAAATTACTGCGTGGAGCATCAGCAAAAGATATACGAGGACTTCAATCAATGCCGTTGGTTTGTTGATCACGGCATATGTCATGTGAAAGGTGTCCTGATGAACTTAGATAGGATGCTGATAGATGTCCAGAAGAGGGAAAAGCCTTTCCTAACGGAGCTTGAGCTCTTCTACCTGCTTGCAGCTGCCCTGCTTCACGATGTCGGCATGAGCTACCAGGGAAAGGTAGAGGACGATGAGGGAAGGGAGCTCGAGGGTATGAAAAAGAAGCTGAGGGTGCGGGAGATGCACGGAGTGTATAGCGGTAAGATGATAAGAAATCTTATGGTGCCCATTGAGGGGATAGGCTTCTTGGACTTCAGGGAGAGGGATATAATAGCTAGAATAGCCGAATACCATCAGAGTAGGGCCCCGCTTACCGAGGAAGACCTAAGAAGGCTCGGGGAGTCGGCCCTCTTCCAATCGCCGATAGAGGAGGAGTTATTTGACAGAAAGCACGGTGAGAGGATAAGGCTCAGGCTTCTAACGGCCCTGCTTAGGCTGGCTGATGTATGCGATATAAACTACGATAGGGCACGTAGGGATCGCTATGATACTATGCGGAATGCCAATCACCGTGAGATACTGGAGTATAGAAACAAGTTCCTACGTATGCTTAAGCCCATAGCTATCGAGAAGGGAATAGACGGAAGGCTTAAAGAGCTATCGGAGGAAGAGCTCCCAGAAAATATAGCGAGGCTATGCAAGGAAATACTGATTGACTTAAAGAATCACGTAATATCTCCAGGTGACCAAGAGAAATATAGCGGGCTTCTGGAGGAGATGGAGCAGATACTTGCTGGGATTAACATATTGCGCATTCAGGAAGAGCATTACTCCAAGCACCAGGCCGTATATGATGTATATTTTATCAAGGACTACATAACGCTCTACCCCGTTGAGGGAGCCGACAGGAAGCGGCTAGAGCAGGCAGTAAGGGAGATCAGGGACGAGTTAAGCATAGTGAATAAGGTGCTAGTAAAATACGCGAATGCCCCTATCTTCCGTGATGTCATCATATATGGTGATGAAACGTGGCGCAGGGAGGGACTAGAGCTCAAGGACGATCCATTGATAAGAATGGACGTAGAAAAGCCTCCGCTAATGCCTAAGGAGCCAGCTCCATCGCTAGCTGCTATCAGATGCGAGGTAATACCTACTAGGAGCCTTGATGATGTAGGGTTAGGCGAGGAGGTTACCGTTGAGTTTCGCATATATAATCCCGGGGAGGGGAGATGTAGGTTACGGGAAATAAAGGGGGCAGTGCCCCTGGTATTCAGGTTAAAGGTGCTGGATAGATATATGCTATTCGGGCGCGATATAAT
>CAYNQQ010000137.1:0-2798 GCA_964399385.1 uncultured Candidatus Bathyarchaeia archaeon
CCAGGCCGAGCTCGCGGGGGCCGAGGCCCAGCGAGAGGCCGAGGAGCTGGGAGAAGTAGAGGACCGGCATCTTTTTCTTCATCCCAACAGCCGATAGAGCTTCATCCTGCCTCAAGTCCAGCATCTCGAAGCAGGAGGGGCAGAAGACCACCAGGCAGCCGAGCCCCGCCTCGGAGGCAGATTTCAGCTTAGAGCCAGCCAGGGTGAGGGCGGCATCCGGCCTCGCCTGGTGGAGGCTCCCCCCACAGCAATCGGCCATGCCCGGGTAGCTCGGCGCCCCCACGCCCACGGCCGAGAGGAGCTCCCTGGCCTCGGCCAGCCTCTCGAGCCCCTCGCCCGTCCCGGGCAGGTTCCTCAGGAGGTAGCAGCCCGGGTGGAGGGCCACATCAAGGCCCAACGGCCTCTCGGCTTTCTTCCTTAGGCCCTCCGGGCCCAGGGCCTCGTATATGAGGCCAACGAGGTCCACGGGCCTCGAGAGCTTTTCTAAGGAGAGGCCCTCGGCCGAGAGGGCTTTCGAGACGGCATCCCTGGCCTCCCCCGAGCGTGATATTAAATCGAGCGCCCACCTCGCCATGAAGTATCCCTTGCTGCAGGGGAACAGGACCGTATCGTGGCCCGCCGAGGCCGCCTGGGCCATTATCCTCACGGCCATGTAGGCCGAGGCCGCCATGCTTATGCTCCTGAGGGGCTCCCCGCAGCAGGCCTGGGGCTGGAGGTCCTCGAACCCGAGCCCGAGGGCCTTGAGCAGGCTCCTGACGGAGAGCTCCAGGGCCGCATCGCCGGCCAGGGCCCGGCAGCCCCAGAAGACGACCAGGCCTGTCAGGTCAGGCACCCCCCATCATGTCCATCAGGGCCGTTAGGGCCTGCTCGGGGAGGCCGGTCCTGAGCTCCGGTAGGCCGAGCTCCTCCCGCCCGTAGGCCCTGCCCTCTTTATCGACGGCCTTCCTCGGCCTGAGGGCCAGCCCCGTCTCCATTATGGACATCAGGGCCTCTCTCAGCCCCTCGGGCATTTCAAGCCCTTTCAGGACGGCCTCGTTCCTGAGGGCCAGTATGAGCTCGTAAGGCGATACTGCCTGGGGGCATCTCTCGGCACACTTCAGGCAGAGAGCGCAATCCCATATGGTCTTCGAGGACACGAGCTCCTCCACGAAGCCCATCTTGACGGAACATACTATCTCGTGGGGCTTAAGCTCCAGGAGCTTGAAGGCCGTGCAGCCCGACGTGCATCTCCCGCACTGGAGGCACATATCTGGCTCCCTGGCGGCCAGGGCCGCTATCCTCGTCTTGAGCTCCTCGCTCGGCCTCGCCATGGTCATGAGGTCCGTTAGGCCCGACACCCTCTCACCCCGGGGCCACGGCTACCTGGGCCAATATCTGTTCTGGCCCGAAGTTCCTCACCCTCACGGCCCCCGTCGGGCACCTGACGGAGCAGGCCCCGCAGCCCATGCATAGGGCCTCGTTCACCTCCGCCACGAGACGCCCGTTCTTCTCGACCACCTGGATGGCCCCGAACTCGCATACCTCCTCACAGCGGCCGCAGCCCCTGCAGGCCCCCTCATCCACGGTGGCCGTGAAGGGCTCGGATAGCACGTAGCCCTTCAGGAGCATGGAGGCCGCCTTAGAGGCAGCTGCCCCGGCGTGCGAGACGGCCTCCACTATGTCCTTCGGTCCCTGGCAGGCCCCAGCCATGAATATCCCTCTCACGGGCGATTCGGCGGGCCTGAGCTTTGGGTGGGCCTCGAGGAGGAAGCCATCCGGCCCGACGGGTATCTTGAGCTTGGCCGCCAGGTCCTTCAGGCCCTCGGGAGGCCTGAGGCCGGCTATCAGCACGAGGAGGTCGGCCGATACCTCGAGGAGCTTGCCCGTGCTGAGGTCGAAGACCGTGGCCCTTATGCTGCCGTCGGGGAGGACCTCTATATCCGATGGGGAGCCCCTGATGAAGGTTATGCCCTCTGATCTCGCGCGCCTGTAGAACTCCTCGAGGCCGCGGCCGTAGGTCCTTAGGTCCATGAAGCATACGTATATCCTCGCGTCGTGGCCCAGCCTCTCCCTCAGCAGCAGGGCCTGCTTGACGGCTATGGAGCAGCCTATCCGGCAGCAGTAGGGGTTGGCCCTCTCGTCCCTCGAGCCCACGCACGTCATTATCAGTATGGATTTCGGCTCCTTGCCATCCGAGAGCCTCATCAGCCTGCCGCCCGTTGGCCCTGAGGAGCTCAGGAGCCTCTCGAGCTGGAGGTGCGTCATCACGTCAGGCCCCTCCAGGAGGCCGAGCTCCGGCAGGGACCAGGGCCTCATGACCTCGAAGCCCGTGGCCACCAGGATGGCCCCGACCTCGAGGGTGAGGAGCTCGTCCTCCTGGCCGAAATCTATGGCCCCTGCCTCGCACACCAGCTCACAGAGCCCGCACCTTATGCAGTGCTCCTCGTCTATCACGGCCACCTTTGGGACGGCCTGTGGGAAGGGTATGTATATGGCCTTCCTCGGCCCGAGCCCCTCATCGAACTCCGACGGGATCTCCACGGGGCATTTCTCAACACAGGCCCCGCAGCCGGTGCAGGCCTCCTCCCTGACCTTCCTCGCCCTCTTGAGGACGGTCACCCTGAAGCCCTCTTCCGTCCTCGACACATCGCTAACCTCCGCGTACGTGATGAGCTTTATGTTCGGGTGTCTCGCTACATCCACCATCCTCGGGGTGAGTATGCAGGCTGCGCAATCTAAAGTCGGGAAAGTCTTATCCAACTGAGCCATATGGCCCCCTATGGATGGCCCTTTCTCGACCAGGTAGACGGTCAGCCCTG
>CAYNQQ010000138.1:0-2734 GCA_964399385.1 uncultured Candidatus Bathyarchaeia archaeon
AAGGAGCTGTACTCCTCGACCGTCCCGTCCGGCCTCACCCTCCTGACCCTTATGCAGCCCTCCACCATGCAGTTGGCCACGCAGGCCGTGCAGAAGATGCATATCTCCTCTTGGATCACGAGTTCGTTATCGCGCCAGAATATGGCCCTGGTGGGGCAGGCCTTCACGCACATATCGCACTCGCGGCCGTAACACTTACTCATGTCCACGCTCACCGAGCCCTTGACGAAGATGTCTTGGATGCCCAGGGCCCCTAAGACCTCCTCCCTGAGGGCCCTACGGCGCTTCTCCTCCTCTTCCACCATCATGGAGAATATGTCCACGCCCCCGCTCAATCCCGGTCCCGTTAGGCAGGATGGGGCCACATAAGAACCTTGCCCTCAACCACGGTGGTATCCCCTATCTACCTGGGCCGCCGCGCCGAGATAACGGTCAGGAGGGACGATGTTTATGTGGGCCGGGAGGCATGCCCCCTACCTCCAGGCCGGAGGGCCGGCGGTGGTGGGCTTGGATATACGCCCCTGGCCGCCACGATCTCCTTAGGCCATCGGCCCCGGGGCTATGCTTATAAACGGCCGGTCCAATAGGGCCGGTCGGCCATGAACCTTAGGTCTAAGAGGAGGATGGCGGCCGAGCTCCTAGGCGTGGGGGAGTCGAGGATATGGATTGACCCTGAATACCTCGATGTGGTAGCCGAGGTCATAACCAAGGACGAGGTGAGACGCCTCATACACGAGGGCATAATAAGGGTGAAGCCGGAGAAGGGCGTCAGCAGGGCCAGAGCGCGGAAGATAAGGGCCCAGAAGAGGAAGGGAAGGAGGCGTGGTCCTGGCTCGAGGAGCGGGGCCAGGGGGGCCGTGATACCAAGGAAGAGGCTCTGGATAATGCGTATAAGAGCGATAAGGAAGAGGCTGAGATATCTGAGGGATAAGAGGGCCATAACCAGGAGCGTCTATAGGCATCTGTATATGATGGCGAAGGGAGGGGCTTTCAAATCGGTCGCTGACCTCGAGCGTTATATAACCGTCCACGGCCTGTGGAGGAAGCCGAGGGGCTAGATCACGCCGGCCCTACCTCCTCCACCACATCCTCTATGAAGCCTACTATGCGGTCGGCTATCATCACGAATTTCTCGGCTTCCTCCCTCGTGCAGGAAGAGGGCTCCTTCTTAGAACGCCCGTAGAGCTCCTCGAGGAATTCTATATCTGCCTTAACCTCCTCGAGGAACCTCGAGAACTCCTCTTGTTTCCCGAGGACCTCGGCCAGCGTCCTGAGGAGTTCCCACAGGCCCTTGACGTTGGGTTCCAGGCCCGTCCTCTCCAGAATCCTGGCCCTTATCATGAGCTGGACGAACTGGTAGGCGCTTATGCACGCGAGGTTAAATAGGCCGGTGCTGAGGTTGGCATCGGCGGATTTACGGGCCTCCTGGGCCCTCCTTATCATCCTGCCCACGAGCCTCGGTGTGCTCACGCGAGGGCACCACCCTCAGCATCGGGCCTTGGGGATAAAAAGATAATCTTTAGGGGCCTCGGGCCTGTCCGCAAATCCTATCACCTCAGGAAGACGAGAGTCCTGAAGACCCTCCTGAAGCCCAGCCTGGCGTAGAACAGGGGCGCCCCCGTCGGGTTCTCATCGTCAACGCTAAGCTCTACCACATCGGCCCCCTTGGACCATATCCAATCCACGGTCTCCAACATGAGGGCCGTCCCTATCCCCTTCCTCCTGTGGGGCTTGAGGACCCCTATATCGCATATGACGCCTTTCTTGAGCTCGAGCTCCGGCAGGTCCTTGCTGACGGTCGCCACCACGAAGCCCACGGGCCTGCCCTCCAAATAGGCGAAGACCACCAGGTCCTCGTAGCCCTCGTGCTCGAGGAAGACCCTCGTCTCCTCGAGGCTGTGGGGCCTGTAATCGAAATGCTCCTTGAAGGTCTCGTTCTCGAACCAGTTCAGGGTCCTCAGGTCCTCCTCGCACGAGAGGGGGTCGGCTACCCTCAGCTCCACCTCCCTGTTCGGCCTCAGATCGCTCCTGAGCTCCCCCTTTCCAAGCCTCATGACGCTGAAGGACCTGATCTTCCTGAAGCCCTCCTCGAGGTAGAGCTCTATCCTCGCCCTCATGTTGTCCCTCGCGTAGGCCTGGATGGATGAGGCCCCTTGCTCCTCCAGCCACGAGGCGGCCTCCCTGAGTAGGAGCCTCGGCACCTCCGTCTCCTCGAGCTCCAGCCTCACGACCAGATCGTATAGGTAGCCCTTCGGGGGCTCCCTGTCATCGAGGTAGGCCCTCACGGAGCCCACGACCTCACCGCCGAGCTCGGCCATGTAGATCCTGGCCCTACGCCACCAGGGCGTCTTCTTCAGCCATTCGATATCATCCTCGTCGAGGGGCTCCATCTCGGGCCCGTAGTAATGGCCGTAGTAGGAGTTGAACAGGACAAGCCAGGCCTCCTCGTCCCTGCCCTCCACGAAATCCCTTATCACGACCTCGTCGGCCATGCCCGCCCCCGGCCCTCGCTCACACGGCCCTCACGGGTCTCCCTTAAAAATACCCGGGCCCCTAACCCCGGCCCGGTGGTGGACTTGCCTTTAGACGAGCGCGTCGAGGAGAGACTCGACCAGCTCTGGAGGGAGCTCGCGGCCGATTACGAGGCCATGACCCCGAGGTCCCGCGAGTTCTTCGAGAGGGCCAGATCGGTCCTGCCGGGGGGCACCAATTACCACATAAGGTTCTACAAGCC